>CAZFQV010000433.1:0-2134 GCA_964521175.1 uncultured Sphingobacterium sp. | reverse complement strand
AACCTATATCTCCTCTCCTGCGTTTTTGAAGGTGATAGAAGCACGCTCACGCGAGCTTGGGAAAGCTATTGGTGCAGAACATGCTGAAGGCTTTACTTCGGCGAAATTGCTTGGGGTTGATGATTTGTTTAATTTGAGGTAGCAGTTTATCAGATTATTATAAAGCGGTTAACACCTTTTCCATCACGTCCAGCCCTTCATCGATATGCTTTTCCTGAATAATGAGAGCCGGCCTGAAGCGAATACTTCTATCACCGCAGCCTAAAAACATTACGTTGTTTTCCAGTCCTTTTTTAATGAATTGGTCGCGGCGAAGCTTATCCGGGAAGTCGAACGCAGTGATCAGACCCAATCCACGCACGTTAGAGATGAGATCGTATTTTTCCGCCAGCTTATGTAATCGTTCCTGCAAATAAGCTCCTGTAACCGTCACCTTGTTTAAGAGTTTATCCTGTTCGATGATCTCCAGGATTTTTGAAGATCGGACCATGTCTACCAGGTTTCCTCCCCAGGTCGAGTTGATACGGGAAGAAGCCCTGAATACGTTGGTTTCTATCTCATCGACTTTTTTACCTGCAATAATTCCGCAGACCTGCATTTTTTTACCAAAAGCAAGGATATCCGGTCTGGCTTTTTCACCGAAATGCTCGTGGGCCCAAAATTTTCCGGAAAGCCCCACGCCGGTCTGAACCTCATCATAAACCAGAAAACATTCATTTTCATCTGCTAGCAGCCGGAGGTGTTCCAAAAACTCCCGCCTGACATGATTATCGCCCCCTTCTGACTGGATGGGTTCTATAATAATGGCACAAATCTCATCCCTATTGTCGATAAAAGCCTGGCGGATTTGAGCTAAGGAAAGGGCTTCCCGTTGTTTGAGATCTTCCAGTCCTTCATCAGTTAGTGGAAATTTGATAAAAGGCACGCTTACCCTGGGCCAGTCGAATTTTGCAAACCATTTGGTTTTATCGGGCAGGGTATTCGTCAGACTTAAGGTATAACCCGAACGGCCATGGAAAGCTTTCTCAAAATGTAGAACTTTAGTTCCCTTTTCTTTAGTATGTCCTTTGTTGAAGTTCTTTTGCACCTTCCAGTCCATCGCCACTTTAAGTGCGTTTTCTATAGCTAGGGAGCCACCGGCGATAAAGAAAGCGTGAGGAAGATAGGAGGGGATGCCTACTCTGGAGAAGGTCTCCACAAATTGTGCGTATTGAGTAGTATAAATATCCGAGTTGGAGGGGTTGGTCAGCGCAGCCTGCATCAGGCTTTTTTTAAATTCCTCGTCATCGTGCATGCGCGGATGGTTATAGCCTAATGGAACCGAGGCGAAGCAAGTGAAGAAATCTAACAGAGTGCGTTTATGTTTCGAATCGTAAATATAGACCCCATTACTTTTCTCCATGTCGAAGGTCAGGTCGTAGCCATCTGCAAGGACGTGCTTGCTTAGGGTTTTTATAACCTGGTCTGGCGAAACTGATAGTTTATACATAGTCCTGAATAAGTTCAAAAATAAAAATAAGAGCTCAGATGCGCAAATTACGATAATTTGCGTAGTAGGGGATATGGGGTAACTTCCTTAACTTTCTTCACTCGTCTTCGCGGATCTTGCTGATTAGTTTTTACGTAAATTTCGTACATAATGCATTTTTAAAGCTTTAGTGAGGAGACCCCGTGTCGTGGCACGGGGAGGCATGAGGATCCACGGAGAGTTACCATCCCTCAGCCAAATCCTGCCATTCAGGGTTTTCGCTTTCAACTAATTCGTTCTTCCAGCTCCTCCTCCAATTTTTTAATAGCATTTCCCTTTTTAATGCATCGTCACTATGCTGGTGTTCTTCAAACCATACCAGTTTATAACAATTATACTTTGCGGTGAAGCCTTTAGCGGCTTTACACTTATGCTCTAATACTCTTCGGACGAGGTCATTGGTCATGCCGATATACAGAACATTATTATGTTTATTGCAAATTATGTATACATAGAAGGTTCGCATGCAGAAATTTACACAATCGTGTTATTTTTGGTAAATAGAGTGTGTGAACGGTTTAAAATAAGGCTCTTCCCGGACCTTCGCGGACCTGCTCCGCGATCTGCTGATTAGTTTTTACGTAAATTTCGTACATAATGCGTTTT
>CAZFQV010000432.1:0-2139 GCA_964521175.1 uncultured Sphingobacterium sp. | reverse complement strand
AGCTGATTTACCAGCTTTTCTTCTTAATACTTCACCGACAAACTTGATCCCTTTACCTTTATATGGCTCCGGTTTGCGCAGGGAGCGAATTTTTGCTGCCACCTGTCCCAGTAATTGTTTATCGATACTTTCTAACGTTATGATAGGGTTTTTACCCTTCTCTGAGGCCGTAGTAACCTTAATTTCCTTTGGAAGCTCAAACACGAAATGGTGGGAGAATCCTAAAACAAGATCCAGAGTATTACCCTGGTTGCTGGCACGATAGCCCACACCAACCAATTCTTGTTGAGATTTATATCCTTCCGTCACACCAATAACCATGTTATTAATTAGCGAACGATATAAACCATGCATCGCTTTGTGACGCTTTTGCTCTGTTGGACGATTGACCGTCAAAACACCATCTTCCTGGCTGATTTTCATTTCCGGATCAACATCCTGACTTAATTCGCCTTTAGGACCTTTTACGGTAACTTTATTTTTTTCATCGACTGATATTTCAACACCAGCTGGAATATTAATCGGGGCTTTTCCTATTCTTGACATCTTTCTATCCTCCTATTAATAAACGTAACATAAAACCTCACCGCCAATATTCAAATTCTTGGCTTCCTTATCGGTCATTACACCTTTTGAAGTAGATAGAATAGCGATACCTAAGCCATTTAATACGCGTGGCATATTCTCAACACCGGCATATCTCCTTAAACCAGGTGTACTTACCCGCGAAATGCTACGAATGGCAGATATTCTTGTAACCGGATTATACTTGAGAGCGATCTTTATCGTGCCCTGTGCGGTAGTATCCTCAAACTTATAATTTGTGATGTAACCTTTGTCAAAAAGAACTTTGGTCATTTCTTTTTTCAGGTTGGATGCAGGAATCTCAACAACCCGGTGGTGGGCCTTAATGGCATTCCTTACTCGTGTAAGATAATCTGCAATTGGATCTGTATTCATTATTTATTGGTTATGATGGTGGTTTCCTTCCTGAACTATTCAGAACGACCTGCCGTCGGTTAATACTCGTTTTTGTGAGGTATTAGGTGTTAGTATTAGGTATTTACATACGTACCTAAGGCCCAAAGCCTAATTCCTAATTCCTACTACCAAGAAGCCTTACGCACTCCCGGGATCTTGCCTGCCAAAGCCATTTCACGGAAAGTTACCCGTGAGATACCAAACTGGCGCATGTATCCTCTTGGACGACCAGTCAATTTACAGCGGTTATGCAAACGTACGGGTGAAGAGTTTTTAGGCAATTTATCAAGACCTTCAAAATCTCCGGCTGCTTTCAAAGCTGCTCTTTTCTCTGCGTACCTGGCAACCAATTTGGCACGCTTTACCTCACGTGCTTTTACACCTTCTTTAGCCATTATTGTTGATTTGTATTTTGATTTTTAAACGGTAAACCAAACTGTTTCAGTAACTCAAGCGCCTCAACGTCTGTCTTTGCACTCGTTACAAATGTGATATCCATACCCAGAATCTTATTGATTTGATCAATATTGATCTCCGGAAAGATAATCTGTTCAGTTATCCCTAAAGTATAGTTTCCGTGACCATCAAAGCCCTTGTCATTAATTCCCTTGAAATCACGGATACGTGGCAGAGCTACAGCGATCAAACGATCCAGGAACTCATACATATTGTTATCGCGCAAGGTTACTCTTGCACCGATAGGCATGCCCTTACGTAACTTAAAGTTAGAAATATCCTTCTTAGACTTAGCAGGAATAGCTTTCTGACCAGTAATAGTCGTGATTTCATTCACTGCATTGTCAATTAATTTTTTATCCGTTGTTGCAGCACCAACACCCTGGTTGATTGCAATTTTTTGCAAACGGGGAACTTGCATTACGCTTTTATACTGGAATTTATCCTTCAAAGCAGTAACTATTTCCTCTTTATATTTAGTCTTTAATCTTGGTATGTAAGCCATTACTTAATTTCCTCCCCAGATTTTTTAGCGATGCGAACTGATTTGCCATCCTCATTCTTTTGTCTGCCGGTCCGGGTCGCTTGGCCACTTTTGGCATCAACCAGCATAACATTAGAAATGTGAAGACTGGCTTCCTTTTTTATGATACCACCGTTTGGAGTGGCAGCATTTGGTTTTGTATGTTTAGATACCATATT
>CAZFQV010000431.1:0-2147 GCA_964521175.1 uncultured Sphingobacterium sp. | reverse complement strand
GAACCGATGATCGTGCCGAGATGCTCGGGGTTTACCCTCAACGCTTGCACAAGTTCGCTGGCAATTTCATCGCTCGAAATACCATATCCATTTAAGAGAGTGCCTTTCACATTATTTTTCTCCGAAGATATGGCGTATATAATCGCTTCGTCATCTGGATCTGACATTCCTTCGAAACGATAGTGCCTGTCGACTACAAATTCCCCGGGGTTTATCCTTAAGGAATTCCCATGGCATATCAAGCAGTTATCCTGAATATTAAAATCAACAGTATATCCCTCCTCTTTGAGCTTTGCTAATACTTCTGAAACCGTGGCCATTCTTTTCATAATCGTGCGTTAGTACTTTAATTAAAACAGACAGGAGCTTTTTTGTTTGAGCTTATTGCAAATTATATAAAATGCAGGTCGGAAGCAAGTAATAGCATCTTAAACTACTACCCTGCTACTGCCGCCGGGCATATCTTGCAGACGCTTTAAAAACATAATGGCCATTAATTCAGCCCTGTTTTTTGTATCTCTCGCCATTTTACCTTCAAAATGGGTATCTATTGTATCGTTAAATAGGATTAACCAACGATCAAAATGTTTTTCTTCGATTGGCAATGGTGCATGTTTTGAAAAAGGATTTCCGCGATACCCGGCAACGCCAAATAAGGCGGCATTCCAAAATTGATACATTTTTTCCAGATGTGGCGTCCAATCGGCTATCGCATTATTAAATATCGGGCCGATCAGATCATCACGCTGTACCTTTCCATAAAATTCATTGACAAATAAAGTAATATCGTCAAGGTTTTCAATATCTGGTTTCATCCGGATGTGTATTATTTAAATAAATCTACAGCAGAAGAATCTAAGTGATAATAAATTGCCCAGGCAACAAACAGAATCAATAATATAAAAATCCAGAAAGGTATACTTTGGGGAGTTTCACTGCCGACGATCAAAAAGTTCTTAGTGTCTCCCTTTCCATAAGCATTGACCATTATAGGAACAACACCATCGACCACAGCGTTTTCCCGGATTCCTTCAATTACGATAGCAGGACCATTACGTACTTCAAATGGAATAAGGCGAATACCTTCCTTTCCCATAGGATCCTTGCTGACTATTTTCAGGGTATGTTTTCCATCCACCAGCTTTGAAGTGTCCAGCTCAAAATTCACCGGCGACATAAGCTCGGCGATCGGCGTTTGCTCTTCATCAATAAATATAAATATCTTACTTTTCGCTTCCATGATTATTCAGCATTAAAGATCATACGCTTAATGTGATCAGGAGATCTCTCTCCCGGCCGGAAGATCCATTTTATAGAGTAGAACAAGGTAAGTGCCACAATGATCACGCCGATAATCACGATCACGTAATCCCACTGACTATCTGCGCGTCCTCCGTGGCCAATCCCTTTCAAAACCGCCGGTTGCTGCTTCTCGCAGACCTCACAGGCATGTAGCACCAAGCCACTCAAAAAAAGTAAACTGGTTAATAATATCTTTTTACCTGAAATATATTTTATCATCTCATTCGTTTTAAGATTCGGATTTATAGTTTGTCAATCAGTTCTTTGATCTCTTCCACAGTGACCTCTCTGGCATTATTACCCCAACTAGTTCTTTCATGGTTCATAATTGCTGCGATCTCATCAGCACTTAAATTACTATTGGCTCCCACGGCCGGCATCTCTCCGTAACCGTTTTCAGCATTGTATCCTTTCATAATAATATTTAGCATCATCTCTGGGTTATCATCCAGAACAATCTTACTTCCTTTTAGCGGTGGAAAAGCTCCCTTAAGTCCTTCTCCATTCGCCTGATGGCAGGCCTGGCAGTTGCTAACATACAAAGCAGCTCCATCTAATCCGGTAGCAGCCGCTCCCTCTACTCCGCCAGGCGTAGAGGAAATCTTTCTTTTGTATAAGAAATCAGGCTCGGGCGCTCCGTCAGGGAGTTTAGTTTGCTTCAACGACTGTAGATAGGCAAGCAATTGCAGAGCTTCAGGTTTGGCCACGACTTTACCCACCCGGCCGTTCATAAACTCTTCAGGAACAGATACTTCAACATCGCCAGCCTCAAGTGAGTCTTTAATCACAAACAACCAGGGATAGGAAGGCATAATAGACTCTTTCACCACAATTCTGGGATTAAA
>CAZFQV010000430.1:0-2171 GCA_964521175.1 uncultured Sphingobacterium sp. | reverse complement strand
ACCCAGGACCACTACATTAAAAGTGTAATGCTCTACCAGCTGAGCTACGGAATCAATTCCTTTTTGTTAAAAGTGAGGCAAATATACGGCAATAACCCATACAGTGCAAATATTAAAAAGCTTTATTTCCCTGTCTCCCTTAACCTGCTCGTTCTCAACTAAAAACATTAAAAACGGGCGTTAAATCAACTAAATTATAACCTAAATTTAGGCTGCTGAACCCTCTTTCATCTTCTCTGCATTCTCTACAAGCTGCAGCTGATCGATGATTTCCTGGATATCCCCGTTCATTACGTTGGGAAGATTATAAATTGTCAGCCCGATCCTATGCTCGGTCACCCGACCCTGAGGGTAGTTATAAGTACGAATCTTCGCCGACCTGTCGCCGGTGGCAACCATCGTCTTGCGTTTCTTAGAAGTTTCTTCCAGCATTTTAGCATACTCGAGCTCGTATATCCTACTCCTCAACACCCCGAATGCCTTGTCGAAGTTCTTGAGCTGAGATTTCTGATCCTGACATTGCGCCACTATTCCGGTAGGAATATGCGTAAGCCTTACCGCAGAATAAGTGGTATTTACCGACTGCCCTCCAGGACCTGATGAGCAAAATAAATCCTTACGAACATCATTCATACTCACCTGTACATCAAACTCATCTGCCTCCGGAAGAACTACCACTGAAGCAGCTGAAGTATGTACCCGGCCGGCAGTTTCCGTATCCGGCACCCGCTGAACACGGTGAACTCCTGATTCGTATTTTAGCTGGCCATATGCCTCATCACCATTCACATTAAATACGATCTCTTTATATCCGCCGGCGGTTCCCTCAGTAACATCAACGATCTCCATCTTCCAGCCTTTACGCTCACAAAAGCGCATATACATCCGGTACAGGTCGCCTGCAAAAAGTGCTGCCTCATCGCCTCCGGTACCTCCCCGGATTTCCACTATCGCATTTTTTCCATCTTCCGGATCCTGCGGAATCAACATCATCCTGATCTTTTCTTCAAGTTGCTCCTGTTGAGGGATTAGTTCGTCCAGCTCCATCTTCGCCATCTCCCTAAGCTCTTCGTCTTTCTCAGTAGACAGGATAGCCTTGTTCGCTTCGATATTGCTTACCACCAGGCTATAAACCTTATGTTCATCTACTATTTTGCCCAGGTCTTTGTATTCCTTATTCAACTGGGCGAAACGCTTCATGTCGCTCAGCGTTGCCGGATTACTCAACTCACGTTCCACCTCCTGCCAACGTTCCTTAATTAATTCTAGTTTTTCTAACATCCTATGACTCGTGCATGCGGTGTAAATCCACATCTGCAATAATTTACAAAATTACAGCTTTTATGTTTAATTTTTTAATTTGTCGCATTCCGGAAAAAACAAGGACTTCTGCGCAATCAGCCACAGTCGGCCGATGCTTCGAAATATTTGAGCTCGACGTCCTGACCGTCAAACACCGCATAGGAACTAAAGTTGATCCACTCACCCAGATTGATATAGCGACTCTCACCGAGCGTGATATCTAATGGAAGATGGCGATGGCCGAAAATCAGATAGTCATAAAACTCAGTTTTCAGTAATTCTTTAGAATAAGTGACCAGCCATTCATCTTCAATATCTCTAAGAACCTCGATCTTGGCATTTCTCGCGCGGCTGTTTATCGACCACTTTTGAGCGATGCCAATTCCGAAATTAGGGTGCAGCCGCGCAAATAGCCACTGACAGAAACTACTTCTGAATATCTTCTTGAGTAACTTATAGCTTGCATCACCCGGACCCAACCCATCCCCATGATGCAGAAAAAACTTCTTACCGTTTCTTTCTATCACTAACTCATCAGAAACAATCTCGGCTCCAAGCTCCTTTTTGAAATAATCGAATACCCACATGTCGTGGTTTCCCTTGAAAAAAGTAATTCCGATGCCTGCATCACTCAGCTCTGCGAGCTTGCCCTGTAAACGGATAAAGCCTTTAGGGATCACCGTTTTATATTCAAACCAGAAATCAAAAACGTCCCCCATCAGATAGATCTCTGCAGCGTCATCTCTGATCAGATCCAGCCATCTCACAATGCGGTCTTCCCGCTCCCTGCTAGAATAATGATCGGGCACACCCAGGTGAAAATCGGAAGCAAAATAAATTTTGTTACGCTGCATGGATCCAAAAATACA
>CAZFQV010000429.1:0-2174 GCA_964521175.1 uncultured Sphingobacterium sp. | reverse complement strand
AAATGCAGCCTTGATCCAGGTATCCCGGCGACGATCGCGGGTAACATTAGCTATTAGTTGTGGCACAAACTGAGGTGGAACAGCCAGTAAGCCATCTTCATCACCAATAATCAAGTCCCCGGGCATAATGATCGCATTGCCTATTCTAACCGGCACATTAATACCCGATACCGTCGTATTTCTCAATGCCCCGGGATAGGTTCCACGATAAAAAGCCTGCATACCGCTTCTAGCCATATTCTCTACCAGATAGATTCCACCATCAACCACAAGACCCGTTTCGGTAGTTTTCCAAATATAATAAGCCAGTTTATCTCCCACATAAGTTCCGCCCTCCACCTTACCGAACAAATCAACAACAACCAGATCGTTCTTCTGAAGCATATCAATAGTTGTCATATTGCGTAGACCCGCAAAGTTATTCCGCTCAGCTTCAGCCTGCATGCCGGCGACGAGGTCAGGTCTTGATGGTAGAAATTGAACAGTGAACGCCCGACCATAGAGCTTCTTGCCAGGGATAAGCGTTTTCCACCCTGCTTCGAATTGGTTTGCGTATTCGCGCGGGATGGAGCCCACAGCCTCAACCACCTGGATCTGCATAGCCTTAATTGAATCGAGCACCGATTCAGGAATCATGGGTCGGCCACCGGGGAATCGTCCATAAGGATTAGCAGCAGTGAAGCTTTTCATCTGCTCTTCTGTGAAATTATACAGTTGTGCATTAGCAGAACTGATAAACCCGGGGGCAAAAAACAGTACGGCCAGCAACAAAGTCTGCGAGAAACGATTGATAAATATAGTTTTCATACCAATATTATATCTGCTATTATGCAATTACTACCTCTTTTGGCTTCCTCGTCAGCAGGTGGATAATTATCCAGGCTACGAGATAAGTCACTCCGCAAATGGTAAAGATCAGATTATAACCGCCGGTCAGATTATCGGCCACTTTATAGATATCCAGGAGATGGCCAACAATAATCGGGAACAATATCCCACCGATAGCGCCGGTCATTCCCCCTATTCCAACAACCGAACTCACCACTTCCTTCGGGAACATATCTGATGCCATCGTAAAGATATTGGTTGCCCAGGCCTGATGGACAGCTACGGCAAGACTAATAAGGACCACTGCCGTCCACTTATCAGTAACAAATTGTGCTATGTAGACCATAAAGCAAAGTTCCAGCAGCGCAAACAGGAGAAGCACGCCTTTTCTTGCTTTCAACGTAGACCAGCCTCTTTTGATCAATGCTGACGAAAAGTACCCGCCGGCAATACTTCCAATAGTGGTAGCGCCATAGATGATCATGAGCTCCGGACTGATAACTGTAAGGTCGAGGTTAAAAGTGGCAGAGAAATAGGACGGCAGCCAGAACAGAAAAAACCAGAATATAGGATCGATCAAAAATTTACCGGTTACAAATGCCCAGGTCTGACGAAAGGTAAACAACTTAGCCCATGAAATGCGGGTGCTGCTTTTTACTTCGTCCTGCGCATCGTCCTGGCCAGTTTCGATATAATTTAGCTCTTCAGAAGTAATACGTTTTTGTTTTCGTGGAATATCGTATAGGTAAAGCCAGAATATTAGCCATATAAAGCCCATTCCTCCGGTTATCCAGAATACCTCGTGCCAGCCATAACTTTGCATAATAAGCGGCACTATAATTAAGGCCACTACCACGCCAATGGCCGTCCCCGAATTAAATATGCCGGTTGCCAGGGCCCGTTCTTTTTTTGGGAACCATTCAGCCACAGCTTTCATTGCCGCCGGGAAGTTTCCGGCCTCTCCAATTCCTAAAGACATCCGCGCTATACCAAATCCCGTCACCGTACGGGCAACTGCGTGAAACATCCCTGCCAAACTCCAAACTACAACCGCAACACTATAACCGACCTTGGTGCCTACCTTATCGATAAACCGGCCTGACAACAAAAGACCGATGGCATACGCGAAGGAAAAGGCTGACATAATCTTGCCAAAATCAGTTTCCGTCCAGCCAAATTCAAGTTCTAACGTCGGTTTTAACAAACCGATAATCTGACGATCCAGATAATTAATTACCGTTCCGACGAACAGCAATCCGACGATGATCCACCTGTAGTTTTTGATTTTTTTGACAGTCATTATGTGATATCTTAGCTTAAGTTCTAACCTATTTATATAAAATAAC
>CAZFQV010000428.1:0-2182 GCA_964521175.1 uncultured Sphingobacterium sp. | reverse complement strand
CCGGGGCACGCTGGGACGAGCTCTTAGGATTTACCCAGGTCAATACGGTAAAGCACTGATTACAAGAGCATTACATGCGCATCGAAGCATGTAAAATTTAACATTATCAAAGTATTATCTTTACAATATGAGTCCAATATCTAAAAGTCCGAAAAGTTCATTAACTATTATGAATGAGCTTGTTTTACCCAATGACACCAATACGATGAACAATCTGATGGGGGGACGGTTATTGCACTGGATGGATATTGCTGCTGCAATCTCTGCTCAGAAGCATTGTAACCGGATTGTCGTCACCGCCTCGGTAGATAACGTATCATTCCGGCACCCTATAGAACTTGGCGATGTCATCACCATTGAAGCTGAGGTGACCAGGGCTTTTAACAGTTCTATGGAAGTACGGATTTTGGTATGGGCTGAAAATATCCCCTCAGGAACCCGAATTAAGTCTAATGAAGCATATTATACTTTTGTGGCGCTCGCTAAGGATGGCCAGACTATCCCTGTTCCATCTATTGCGCCTGAAACAGAAGAGGAATGGGACTTATTTGATGGTGCGCTGCGCCGGAGGCAGCTCAGGCTGATATTGGCAGGAAAAATGAAAGCCCAGGATGCGACTGAACTTAAAGCATTATTCCAGGATAAAATCTCAGAATAACATGAATCAGGCATCTGAGCATAGATAACAAAACAAAATATACAGATGAAATTTGCTTCCGAAAATCATTCAAACAAACAGGTAGCCAACTGGCTTCTGCTTGGCGTTGTCATGATTGTAATTCAGATACTTCTAGGCGGAATCACCCGTCTAACCGAATCGGGTCTTTCCATCACTGAATGGAAGCCCATCACCGGCACCTTACCTCCTTTGAATCATGCCGAGTGGCAGGTTGAATTTGACAAGTATAAAACCACCGATCAGTTTAAATACGTACATCAGGATTTTTCGATCTCTGATTTTAAATTCATTTTTTTCTGGGAATGGCTGCACCGTGTATGGGCCAGGCTTATGGGTTTGGTATTCCTGGTCGGATTTATTTATTTCCTGGCCAGGAAACAATTAAAAAAAGAAATGACCATGCCGATGATCGTCCTGTTTATTTTAGGTGGTTTGCAGGGTACCATGGGATGGATTATGGTTCAAAGCGGCCTGGTCCCCAAACAATATTATGTGGGCCATATCGAGCTGACCACCCATTTCATGATGGCTCTGCTGCTGCTGGCCTATACGCTATGGTTTGCGCTAAAACTACGGATCAGGCCGGAACAGTTGTACAGGAATTCTTCCGGGCATAATTTTCTGATCGCAATTGCTATCGTGTTATTCCTGCAGCTTATTTACGGTGGTTTTATGGCGGGACTGCGGACAGCCGCTTTCGCTCCTACCTGGCCCGACATCAACGGTTATTTCATCCCACCTACCGTGGGAACTATGCCGGGAGTAATCAATGATATCGCCAATAATCCACTCAGCATACACCTGATTCACCGTAGTTTGGCCTACCTTTTACTTATATTAATTTTTATCGGATGGATAAGGTCGCAAAAGATAAATGGCCATTTTCTGCTTGGAAAAAGCTGGCAAATTGCCTTCATTCTGATCCTCCTCCAGGCTTTTTTAGGTATCCTGACCGTTCTGAACTCGCCTTATGCCGACAGGATGGTCTGGCTGGGAGTCAGCCATCAGTTTGTGGGAATGCTGCTGGTGATCTTATTTACTGTACTGATGTATCTGACCAGACCTTCGCGGGAGGAAGAGGGATAAAAGCTCGCCCTGACCCCTCCTTGAAAAAAAGGCGGGGGAAACCGCTCTCTAAAATATTCAGGTAAAAATCGGAATTCGAATGATTTAGAGACAGACCCTAAGATATTCCCATTTTAGCAGCTGTTTCAAATCAGACAGGTTTGGCTCCCCTTGAAAAAAGGGGAGCTGTCCGCAGGACTGAGGGGTAATATTTCAGGAATTTGCCAGTTCCAGTATCCTGTCAAACTCTTCTGCTTTTAAGCCCATTACAGACAACCGGCCCTGTTTAACCAGGCTGATATTCTGTAATCTGCTATCTTTTTTTATCTGTTCGAGAGTAACCGGTTTTTTCAACGCTTCCACAGGAGCGAGGTCTACTACCACCCAGTTGGGATCCGTAGTAGTTGGATCCTGATATGATTCCTTAACTACCTTTGC
>CAZFQV010000427.1:0-2186 GCA_964521175.1 uncultured Sphingobacterium sp. | reverse complement strand
GTTCAAAGGAACCGTGGGCGCCAACTCGCTTACAGCGGAAGGCAATCGCATCTCAAGCCTGGTCAGCCTGGCCCGGCAGAACGCGATGGCCAAAAATACACTTACCGCTCTGGTGATCGTGACCGATCCCCAGATTACCGGCAGCCTTCGGGCCGTAAGCATCTGGGAGGTCGCGGCCCGCACCGACGGGACATCTCCCGAGCCTTCGGATTGGAAACAAATTTCAAAATGGGAGGTTCTGCGGACAGGCATCGTGATCATGCCACCGGCGGGCACGGATATGAATCCTCCCACGGTTGCCGCCAATCCCTCTTTTCCGGCACTGACCTATGCAGGGCAGCCGGTTGCCTCCGACGGGTTTGTATGCAAGATTTTCCTGCCCTCGGGCGGGCTCCTGGGTGCGGTGCCCGGCAAGATCAGCCTTGCGGAGGGGATTGTCCCGGCGGGAACCACCAATCCTGTTTATACTCATATCAACACCGAAGGCTTACCTGCCAACCGCTATACCATCACGATTGTGGCTGCCACCGGCCATCTTGTCGTCGAGCGGCTTTGACCCACAACAGGGGCACGCCCCCTCGCCATCCACGCTTCCCGTTTCCCCCATGCATCAGCGGCTTTTCCTGCGAAAGAAAGCGTTTACGCTTGTCGAAGTCACGATCGCCATCGGCATCGCCGCTTTTGGCATTATTTCCATGATCGGCTTGGTCAGTTCCTTTTTGAACTCAGGCCGCGAATCCGGAGAGGAAACCGTCCTCGTTTCCATGCTCAAAAAAGTTTCAGGCGATTTGCGGGCAAGGCCTTTTGATCCACCCTCCGCAGGCAAGGACGATTCGCTGGCCACCCTGGCCGTAACGCCACAGCGGTTCTACTTCAATGTTGACGGCACCGAAGCCGCCGGAGCCGGTGCCGCCTATTATACCTGCCTGGTGACCGCCAAGGCGGACGGGACTTTTACCAACGCCACGACGACCCTGCAAAACCGCTACGACGCGGAGTTGAAATTCACGTGGCCCCAGCGGCCCGACGGAAGAATTTTCCAAATCAGTCTTGCCCGCTATGCCCACTAATCTGACCAAGTTTGCCCGCCGCTCCGTTCGGGTCCGCCGCACGGCTTGCGGTTTTACACTTCCCGAGGTGCTTCTTGGCGCGGCGATTTTCGCTTTTCTCGTCACGATCCTTGCCCAGGCGACTTCGAACGTCAGCGATATGTGGGTCTCCACCCAAAAGCGGACCAACCAGCAACAATCCGAGCGGGCCATCATGGATTTCGTGGGCCGCGATCTTGAGGAAGCCCTTTTGCCGATCATCCGCAACGATCAGCAGAGCCTCCAGTTGATCCGCAACCCTGCCGGGCTGGCCGCCGCTTACCAAAGCGGCAACACCCTTTTCTGGCAGGCCCCCATCGCCACCGACAGCAGGTTCGGCGATATCGCCGTGGCCGGTTACTTCGTCAAATGGACCGGGAGCAAGGCCGTCCTTTGCCGTCTCTTTGTCAATCCCCCCGGGCCTCCCGATCCCGCCAAACCCGCGGAGGCAGCCAATTACCTCATCTATAGCGCGCCGGATAACTGGATCACCAACGACGTCATCGCGGCCGCCGCCCCGGCTGACAAGGATCATAGTTACCTCGGCCTGATGGCTGAAAACGTCGTCGGGTTCTGGGCGGAACCTCTCGATGCGCATGGCCAGGTCATCACCACTCCGGCAGACTTCGATTCCCGCACCGCCTATACCGATTCCGCAGGCAAGGCGTTTGCCGCCGGTGCCCTTCCTCCGGCCTTCAGGATCAGCATCGCCATCCTTGACGCCCGGACCGCTGCCCGCCTCAGCAGCAGCGCCCAGGCCAACAGCCTCCAGACACTGGCCAACAGTGCCGCCAATGCCGACACGTTTATGAAAAACGTGGAGGCGGAACCTTCCCTAACCCCCATTTACCAGGGGCTAAGGGCGTATACCACTTCCATCCCCCTCATCAATTCGCGTTAGCTTTCCCCGCCGCCGATCAGCATGCCCTCCAGCCTTCTCCATCCACTTCCGGCCCGGCCGTGCCACCTGCGGAAGAACTCAGCCGCCGCGTTGATCGTGACGCTGATCTTCCTCGTCCTGATCGCCATCATGATTCTTGCCATGACGGACGCGCTGCGCGTGGAACGGGGCGCTCTGACCTCCTACCTTGGCCGCAC
>CAZFQV010000426.1:0-2194 GCA_964521175.1 uncultured Sphingobacterium sp. | reverse complement strand
TTAAGAAATAAGGCTCGTCATCGCTGATGTTAAATATCTGGAGAGGAGGCGGGATTAGGGGTGTAAAAAAAAGTGAAATAGCGTATGCGAGGTTATCTACATGAGTTAAGGAGCTTTGAATATCCTTTCCAAACGGACAAATCAGGAAGTTACCTTTCATTAACCTGAGAAACCGCGGGAGTAATATGCCGTCGCCTACCCCATATACCGCATGGGGTCGCATAATGACCCTCTTTTGATGTTCAGGAATATCCAGGTCTGTGACGGATTCTGCGAGTAAATGCGTTTCGCCATAGTCGCTTAGTGACGTCTGAATGGTGGCCTCATCCTCTTTTAGAGATTGTTTTTTGAACTGATAAACGGATGAAGATGAGATATGAATAAAATAGCGGCATTGCCGCGCGGCCTCTACGACGTTTAGGGTACTCTCTACGTTGTTGATGATAAGTTCTTTGTAATCTGCTGTATAGGAGGTATTTGTGGTGTGGATACAAACATCGGCATTGATGGCAGGCATCACATGGCTAATGTCGGTCGGAATATAGCTGGCGATTCCTAAGAGATTCGGATTAGGAGTCTTGCGATCGCCGATGGCGATAATTTCATGCCCTGCGTTATGGAAATACCTGCAGAGTGCGGCACCTACAAACCCGTTCGCTCCGGTAATAGCTATTTTCATCCCACTGATTATCCTCTGGTTATGAGTTCAGGAGCCGGATGAATTCTGCCGGCTCTTTATCTAATACATTAGAATAATCCGAATGTTTTAATTATAATAAATTGAATCCCACAAAAATCCGGCACATCCTTAAACGGGCGCCTGAGCGTGGTTTAGTAGCTTACTCCAACTCACCCCATTGGCGATAATATTCTGGAGATCAGCGGCATTTATCCGCTCCTGCTCCATACTATCGCGGTGACGGATGGTAAGGGTGTCGTCTTCAAGTGATTGATGGTCAATAGTTATACAGAAAGGCGTACCGATGGCGTCCTGGCGACGGTAGCGCTTACCGATAGAGTCCTTTTCGTCATACTGCAGGTTAAAATCAAGCTTCAGTGAATTCATGATCTCCCTTGCTTTCTCGGGCAGTCCGTCTTTTTTGGTCAGTGGCAGAATCGCAGCTTTTACTGGTGCAAGGCAAGGGTGCAGGTGCAGGACAGTTCTGGAATCCTGCTTTTCAGCTGTACTAAGATCCTGTTCTTCATAGGCGTTACACAAGGTGACCAGGAACATCCGATCCAGACCAATAGAGGTCTCAATAACAAATGGGATATAATTCTTATTCTCAGTAGTATCGAAATACTGCATTTTTTTACCTGAAAATGTTTCATGCTGACGTAAGTCGAAGTCTGTCCGGCTATGTATTCCTTCAACTTCCTTAAACCCAAAGGGGAATTCATATTCAATGTCTACAGCAGCATTAGCATAATGTGCGAGTTTCACATGATCATGGAAACGGTATTTTTGAGGGTCAGCGCCTAAGGCAAGATGCCATTTTAGTCGCATTTGCTTCCAATGTGCATACCAGTCGAGTTCTGTGCCTGGCTTAACGAAAAACTGCATCTCCATTTGCTCAAATTCACGCATGCGCATGATGAACTGCCTGGCAATTACCTCATTGCGAAACGCCTTGCCGATTTGTGCTATTCCAAAAGGGATACGCATTCTGCCGGTTTTCTGGACGTTCAGAAAGTTGACGAAAATTCCCTGAGCCGTTTCAGGACGCAGGTAAACCTGATCTGAATCTTCCGCCATAGCGCCCATTTGGGTGGAGAACATCAGGTTAAATTGACGCACATCGGTCCAGTTTCGTGTACCCGATACCGGACATGCTATTTCATGCTCTTCAATCAAGGCCTTTAATGCAGGAAGATCATCATCGGCAAGCGCAGCATCCATGGCCGTCTGTAACTGCTGTGCTTTGTCAGATTTCCCATCCTTTTCATAACGGGCGATCTTATCTTCCAAAAGATTATCGGCGCGATATCTTTTCTTAGAATCTTTATTATCGATCATCGGATCGGCAAAGCCATCGACGTGTCCGCTGGCTTTCCAGATCTTGGGGTGCATAAATATCGCCGAATCAATACCTACTATATTTTCATTAAGCTGCACCATGCTTTTCCACCAGTAAGTCTTCAGATTATTTTTGAGCTCAGCACCTAATTGCCCATAGTCATAAACAGCACTTAA
>CAZFQV010000425.1:0-2198 GCA_964521175.1 uncultured Sphingobacterium sp. | reverse complement strand
CTCCACTCCGGGGATCATTATATTAAAGATCATGTCAAAGCGCACCTGATCGTTCCCTGCGCCGGTACTGCCATGCGCTACATAATCAGCGCCGATTTTTTTGACATAGTTCGCGATAGCCGTAGCCTGACTCACCCGTTCGGCGCTTACTGACAGAGGGTAAGTGGCATTTTTCAACACGTTTCCGAATACCAGATATTTGATGCAGCTATTGTAATAGTTGTCTGTTTCGTCGACTACAGCATGTGAGGCTACCCCCAGTTCATAGGCACGCTTCTCAATTTGCTTCAGCTCCTCATCAGAGAAGCCGCCGGTATTTACAATCACAGAATGGACCTCAAGGTCCCGGTCTCTGGTTAAGTAAATACAGCAAAAGGAAGTATCCAAACCCCCACTGAAAGCCAAAACTACCTTCTTCTTCATTATTTATTTTCTGTTAAAATTTTACAATGGTGTCTTTCTTCGTTGTCATCGACCTGAATGAGCTGCGTAATTTCGCTTCTATCCGCTCCAGCAGACTTTGCTTACGCGATACTTTGCTCATCTGCTCCTCGATCTCCTGCTGCCTGAGCTCTTCCGCTTCTTTCATTTTTTCCTCGATTTCCTTCGCCTTTTCTACGGGATCCCAAAGCATCGCCGTGCACAAACAATTCTTATGATCTTTGCTCTTGAGGATGTCGTAGTTCACGCAGCTCTGGCAGCCCTTCCAGAATTCTTCATCCTGGGTAAGCTCAGAATAGGTGACGGGCTCATAGCCGAGCTCAGAATTGATCTTCATCACAGCGAGGCCGGTGGTGAGTCCGAATATTTTTGCGTCCGGATATTTCTTTCTCGACAATTCAAAAATAGCCTTTTTAATCATTTTGGCCAAACCCCGGTTCCGGTAAATCGGGTTTACGATCAAACCGGAATTGGCGACAAAGCTCCCGTGAGTCCAGGTTTCGATATAGCAGAAACCCGCCCAGGTGCCATCCCGGTGAGAGGCGATGATTGCCTTTCCTTCCAGCATTTTTTTTGCAATATACTCGGGGGATCTCCTGGCAATACCTGTTCCACGTGCTTTGGCAGACTCAGCCATTTCTTCGCAGATCTGCTCGGCATATTTAACATCTTCTTCGGTTGCCGGGATGACAATAAATTCGTTTTCTTTCATGTATTTCGAAGAAAAAATCCGTTTTTGAGGCGGCAAAAAGACTACGTTTTTAGTCTTTCCTTTTTGTGAATAATTTTATGGACTCAATAGCCGGAAGGAAGTCCGGCGGGATAAAGGTGATGCCTGAATCAATTTCGCGGCATAAAGGGTCGTCGGAGTCTCAATACTAATTTTTCAGCATTGAACTTACTCCGCACAATACCGTTCCCATCAGCCTGGGGGACTGCGGATAACCTATTGAACTGGTAGCTTAACCTATTCATCTTTAACAGTATAGATAATGTCCGTATTTTTTTACAAAGGATTAAAAAAAAGCTGACTAATGCAAGCGAAATGGTTTATTATTACAATTATTTAACAGCAAAAAAACAGGGGGCTGTCTACAAAGCCCCCTGAATATCAAATTACTGTCTGACGAAGCTCAGGTTTACATATCCTGTTTGCCCTCCCGATAAATTCACCGGAGTCTTAATAACCGCATTATCTTTAGTGACATCGCCGAACTCCACGGAATAACCGGTGCTTACGTCTTTAGGTCTTTGACCGTCGTCTAACTTCTTAAACTGAAAAGTATGCATAGGCGTCGATTTATTGATTGACCAGTAAATGGGCTGTACCATTCCGTTAGTCAGCGTAATCGTGCCAGTGCCTTCGCCCTTCAGATCCCAGACACTGCCTTCAAAGGCCTGGTAGTCGGCCATATCGAATATATGTCCTACAGAGTATCCAGACGGAAAATTCTGCAGGCTGACATTAGTTACCCGCCAGTTGCCGGAAATATCCGTCCGCGAAACCTGCGGTGCCATGGCGGTATTGGTGGTTGAACAGGCCGATAATAACAGGCCTGCAAACACAAAAGTTAAGGTAAATTGAATGAGCTTTTTCATACTTAGAATCTTTTCAGGAATTAAAGCAGAAACCTTGCCAGTAATTGAGAGTTAGGGAAGAGGGGTAGATAATGGGTTGGGCTAAGTGCTAATACACAAAGGGATAGAGGGGGTTAGAAATGATCGAAGATTAAGTCGGGACTGTCCAGATCGAGTAT
>CAZFQV010000424.1:0-2210 GCA_964521175.1 uncultured Sphingobacterium sp. | reverse complement strand
CTGAGGATTAAGTTGATCAATAAAGCAGGGGATGAAAAGTTCTACGGTCATAATATTTTCGGATTTATTATTCCGGATTATATTCTGCTAAATTCAGAAAAAAAAACTAGGTGACAGCCATCTCACCCGCCTTTTCTTCTTTGATAAATAAAATAGAAATCAATATGAGTAAGCCTATGATAAAAAACCCTGCCAAACTGATAGCTGAATTACGCATACTTCCCGTCAACTCCTCAATATATGCAAAACTAAACAAACCAATTACGATGGCGATTTTTTCGGTGACATCATAAAAGCTGAAGAAAGAAGCGGTATCCGGAGTGTTTTCCGGCAAAAACTTCGAGTATGTTGAACGTGAGACAGACTGTATTCCTCCCATAATAAGTCCTACTACCGCAGCCAGGGCATAAAACTGAAATTCATTTTGAATAAAATAAGCAGCGACGCAGACACCAATCCATATGAGCACAACAAAAAGGATAACGCGGATATTCCCTATGCGTTTTGAAAAATAAGACATGATTAAGGCCCCAAGGATTGCTACTATCTGAATTACGAGAACGATAGCAATCAATTTCGACGTTCCCAATTTGAAGATTTTTTCACCAAACCCAGCGGCTACAAGCATAATCGTTTGAACGCCCATGGAATAAAAAAAGAACGCGGATAGGAACCGTTTTAGGGTCTTCATTCCGTTTAGCAGACTCCATACCTTAATAAGCTCATCAAATCCGCTAGTTACCTGGCTTTTTTCGATCTTTTTATGGTTTCTACTTCCTGCAGGTAATTTTCTGAACGGGATCTGAGCAAAGCCAATCCACCATAAGCCTACTAAAAGGAATGAAAGCCTGGCGGGTAAGGAGGCGTCGGTAATTCCAAAAAAATCTGGTTTTAGCACAAATACAAAGCAAATAATTTGCAACAATACACTGCCTACATAGCCATAGGCAAAACCACGAGCACTTATTTTATCCTGTTGATCCGGACTTGCGATTTCGGGCAGATAAGAATTATTAAACATTACACCACCAACATAGCCCATTGCCGCTAATGCAAAGCATATGATCCCAAGTTCCAATGTATCCAATTTAAAGAAAAACAATCCTATGCAAGCCAGGCCACCGATATAGGTAAAAGCCTTCATAAAAGTTCTTTTATTGCCCCGGTAATCTGCAATGGAGGACAATACAGGCAGGGCAAACGCCGTGATAAGATAGGCAAGTCCCAGCGCGTAATTTGACAGCGCAGTATTGGTGAATATCATACCGAAAAAAGACACCTTATCTCCATGCTCTTGTGTGGTAGTGATGCTCGTGTAATAAGCCGGAAAGATAGTAGCAGTTCTGGCGAGGTTATGAGCCGCATTGGCCCAATCGAACATTGCCCAGGCCCTTATGGTAGCCTTATCGTTTTGCATAGAATTCTGTTTAAAGAAATAATAAACGCAGACGCATTGATTAATCTGGCAAATACTTAGCGAGTAGCTCTATCGGCCGCCGACTCATAAAGATGCTCAGTTGACCTTCCTCAGACTAGAGATTCCCGATTTATTCTCGTTAATATGGGAAGGGTTACCACGGTATTCTATATCACTCGAACCACTTGAGTTAATATCCAGTTCATTCAACACGTTTATTTTAGCGTTACTTGAGCCTGAGCTTTCAATTTTATATTTACCCACCACAAAATCAAAGGCTTCAATATTGGCAGAACCGCTTAACCGTAAATCATGTGACCCAGCCTGGCCTTTTAAAAAAAATTGTGACACACCGCTAGATGAAGTTTTTACGGATGCTGCGTTCAGCTCCAGGTTCACTCTGGTCGAACCGCTCATATCCAACACAAAATCTTTGACATTTAATTTTCCGTCACTGACAATCTCCACGGTGCCTGATGCCGCGAGACCCTGATATGCTCTGGAATTTATATACACCGTTACTTTTCCGGCGTCACAGATGTTTTCTCCCATTTTTATCCGAAGAGTATTCCCATGAACCGAAGATTCTATTTCATCCTGAATGTTATCATCAGCGATAATCCTTAGGCCGTTGAGACTACCCTGATTCAAGACTACTTTAAGGGAACCGCTTATCTCCACCCTACTGAAATCCCCAACGCTCCTTTCTTGTGAAACCTGATTTCCTGAGCCATTCACACAATCTGGCGTACCACAAGAACTGAGTATCGTGGCAAGGACAAAGACGGCAGTT
>CAZFQV010000423.1:0-2211 GCA_964521175.1 uncultured Sphingobacterium sp. | reverse complement strand
GTCAGTGCCAAGGGCAGACAAATTGGTATATTAGATAATCCCCAGCCCGGGTCTAACGGCGAGCTACAGGCAAGAACAGCTATTGAATCTTTCATCCAGACTGATGCAGCAATTAACCGTGGTAATAGCGGGGGAGCTCTTGTGAATACTAATGGTGAGCTCATCGGTGTCAACGCGGCTATTGCATCCCAGAGCGGCAGTTATGAGGGATACGGATTTGCTATTCCTATTAACCTCGCAAAAAAGGTATTGAATGACTTTAAGGAATTTGGCTCTGTTAGAAGAGGTTATATTGGTGTTAGCTTTACAGGTCTGGATGCTGAGCAGGCAAAGCGATTGGGTGTAGATGAGATTAACGGATTATACGTTAACGAGGTGATTTCCGGAAGCGGGGCTGCCCAGGCAGGCCTAAAGGCGGGAGACATCATTACGGGAGTGGATAATAATAAGATTCATTCTCCATCTGATCTCCAGGAACGCATTGGCCGTCTTGGCCCCGGCGATAAGGTTCAATTAGCTTACCTTAGAGGCGGCAAGCAATATACCACTAGTGTTACGCTGAAGGGAGAAGACTCTGTAAAGAACACCGACAGCAGTTCTGCGAGTACTACAATTAAAAATATGGGTGCAACCTTTAGTCCAGTGACCGATGCGCAGAAGAAAAAATACAATATCACTTCGGGAGTAGTAGTGACCAGTGTCAGACCGGATGGTTTCTTTGGTCAGATCGATCTCCCCAAAGGAACGATAATCACGTCGATCAATGGCAAGACTATTAATAAGGCGGAAGATATTCAAGGTGCGATATCTTCAGGCAGGAATAATATGGCTACCATCAATGCGATTACCCCGGAAGGCATGCTGATGAGATATCAGTTCCAGGTGAGATGAGTCGGCTTTGAGATCAAATCATCAAGTCCCGCCGGCGTGAGCCGGCGGGACTTTTTTATTCCAGTAGCCACGAAACTGACAAATCCGGGGGTATATATTAAGGATTGCAGTAAGGTGCTTGTGAATTAAAAATTTAGATTGTTTCTAAATAAATAAAATTATTGTATTACGGCCCCAGAAAGGCGGCTTTTTTACTATATAATGATAAATTTGCTTTTGGAATAATAATAATCGCACAAAGCAATGAGCAATTTCGCAAAAACGTTCTCACCCACATTGGGGAGAAAGCTGATTATGGCCTTAACAGGTCTATTTTTATGTACTTTCCTTATTGTCCATCTCATCGGAAATCTTCAACTGTTTAAGGACGACGCCGGCCAGGCATTTAATGCTTATGCCTATTTTATGACCCATTTCACCCCGGTAAAGGTCGTATCCTATTTATTGTATGCCATTATTATTACACATGCAGTGTGCGCTTTAGTTTTAACTATCTGGAATCGTAAAGCGCGTCCTGTGGCCTATGAAGTTTATGCCGGGAATGAGAATAGCCCCTGGACATCCAGAAATATGGGAATTTTTGGCACTATTCTTTTAATATTTATCGTGATTCATATGGGTGATTTCTGGTGGAAATATCACAATGCAGAGTTGCCTTATGCCCGGTACGAGATAAATCTCAATGACTCTCGTGATATCAAAGTCTCCGAGTTGGCCTATGATGCAAATAGGCCGGTACATTCAGATTATGTGGATGCTCAGGCACAAAAACAGATCGTTATTTCCAAAGACCTTTACAAAATAGTTAACAATGCATTTCAGGAATGGTGGTATGTTTTGTTATATGTGATCGCCATGGGGGCTTTGTCATTCCATTTAATTCATGGCTTCAGTACTGCTTTCCAGACTTTGGGCTGGAATAATAGCAGATATCGGCCTTTAGTACGCTTTCTGGGTATCTGGGTGTTCGGGGTGCTGATCCCTGTATTATTTGCCGCGATGCCGGTTTACTTTCTGCTTAAATAAGATTATACATTTTCTGAGAAAAATCAGACTAAAATAAAGTTTCCGAGATGAAATTAGACGCTAAAATTCCGGAAGGCCCGCTAGCCGAAAAATGGTCGAGACATAAATTTAACCTTAAGCTGGTCAATCCGGCTAATAAGCGAAAATATACTGTTATTGTTGTCGGCACGGGTCTGGCCGGGGCATCTGCGGCAGCATCACTTGCCGAGTTGGGATATAATGTCAAATCGTTTTGCTTTCAGGATAGCTCGAGAAGGGCGCATTCGATAGCAGCGCAGGGTGGAATCAATGCCG
>CAZFQV010000422.1:0-2222 GCA_964521175.1 uncultured Sphingobacterium sp. | reverse complement strand
TCCATTTTAAAGTTAGCGATTTACGCTACTTTTAAATGGCCGAACTTCGGGGAAGTTTACAGTGTCCCGATAGCTATCGGGAGGCAAAATTAAATGTGCTGCAAAAGCGTTGGCTCGTGTGTCGGTTTGCAGCTCTTTTAATTTTGCGAAGCGTTGGCATTTTGTCGTCCGTTTTTGTCACTGTCGTTTAGGGTATGCACTGTCGTCATAGCATTACTGGTAACGGTCAAGTGTATGAGCAGTAGCGGGTTTTGTACGCTTACTGTTCAGTTTAGCACAAAGATAGCTAAAAGGCAAAAACTTTGGTTTTGGCACTTTCCCCGCTATTGCTTATACACATTGTTAGGTGCTGGCATTTTTACACGAATTTCATTGGATATTTCGTCTTTATCTGTCCTTTTGCAATCTTTTTAAGTTTGGATTCCATCAGCCTTCTGGTCAATGGTTTTAGATAGTCAAGATACAAAATTCCTTCTGTGTGGTCGTATTCGTGCTGTATCATTCTTGCGGTCGTTCCGCTAAATGTCTTTGTTTGAAAGTCAAAATCTTTGTTGTAATATTCTATGCTAATCGTCCAAGGTCTTTTTACTTTTTGCGATAAATTTGGGATACTTAAACAGCCTTCTTCGTCTTCCCAAAGCTCTGCGGAACGTTCAATGATTTTTGCGTTGATAAAAGTTTCCATTATTCCTTTGTCGTCTTTGTCAAAATAGATTTCCTTGTCCGCTTCGTCAAGATTTTCAAAAGTTGTTTTACTGTCCACTACAAAAAGTCTTATCGGAAGTCCGATTTGTGGCGAAGCCAATCCGCAACCATTGGCGTTTTTCATTGTTTCCCACATATCGGCTATTAGCTTGTTCAACTCGGGATAATTCTTTTCGATGTCGTTGCACTTTTGTTTTAAAATGCTGTGTCCGTATGCTAAAATAGGTCGTTTCATTCCTTTGCTTTTTATCGCAAAGTTCCAAAGAATGAACAAGGTTGGCAATGAACCTATGTTAAGTAATCTGTCTGCGAATACGGCTCAAGCCCTGTGGCGTTATTCCGATGTAGGAAGCCACGTATTTTAGCGGAATGAATTTTAAAATGTCGGGCTGTTCGCTGAACAGTCTTAAATAACGCTCTTTCGCATTGTATTTAAGCAAGGACAGTTCACGTTTGCTTTTAGCCAAAAACAATTTTTCGGAAGCGAAGCGTCCTAAATAATTCCCAACTTTGGTCTGGGCATACACTTTTTGCAAATCGTCAAAGGAAATTTGCCAAACAACGGTTTCCGTCAATGCCTGTAATTCGTATTCGGACGGTGTTTGCGTGAGAAAAGAGTCGTAAGCACAGGTAAATTCTTTGTCGAAACTGAAATTAAAAGTCGATTCGTTTTCATCATCGGGAATGTAAAACCGAACGATGCCCGTTTCAACGAATGAAAGGTAATTTTCCGTTTCGCCCTGCCGTGTGATGATTTGGTTTTTGGCAAACACTTTTCTGTCAAAATGTGAAGCTATAAATTCCCATTCCGATTCTTGTAGCTTTACGATTCTTTCATAGTATTCTCTTATGTGTCCCATTTTTGACGGTTTTTTGTCCTGCTTGCACCTAACGGTTCTCAGCTATACGCAGGCAGGGATTTTTACCACTGAACTTCCTACGAAGAACTGAACTTCAATTTTATCACTTACCTGTCCTGCGAAGCACGAAATCCCTGCTTGCGTATAGGTGATGTTATCGCTTCGGTGTTCTTTTTCGTCCGTTGTTTTGTCGGTCGTTTTGGTTGTGCGGTTGGACAGACACACTCTTTGCCAAGCTTGGGTTTGAGCGTTGGCTTGAGCGGCTTGGCAATGTGTGTGGCTGTTAGCAAGGGAATTATCTAAATCCATACTTCTCTACTGTTTTTAAGTTAAGTCTGGCTAGAAACTTATTTCTATCCGTGAGTGTCATTTTGCCTTCTAAAAGGTCGGCTATATAACGTTACTTTTTCGCATCAAGCCGTTTATTTTTTTTGTCCCATTGTACAATTCTTTCAATAAGGTCAAGCGTTATTTCAACTTCTTCAACTTTTTTACTATTGTCCTCAATAAAGAAATCATCCATATCAAAAAATAATTCTGGATTAACTTCTGCAACAATATTAAGAATGGCTTCTCCTTGATTCCTTTCTATGTCTGTAATTGTTCTATTGTTTCTAATTTTACTGTTCGCACTATGGTTAGCGGTACTACTCAGGC
>CAZFQV010000421.1:0-2223 GCA_964521175.1 uncultured Sphingobacterium sp. | reverse complement strand
GGGATGGAAGAAAGTTCAGGCTACTCAATATAGTCGATGATTATAACAGAGAAGTGCTTTCTGTTGAAACAGATACCTCCCTGCCCGCTGTCAGATTGATCAGAGTGCTGGATCAATTGAAAGAATACAGAGGCTTACCCGAAATGATCCGGGTGGATAACGGACCGGAGTTCATCTCTCACAGGCTGGATGCCTGGTGTAAGGAAAACAAGATCAAACTTGTTTTCCTTACACCAGGCAAGCCTCAGCAGAATGCCTATGTAGAACGATGCAATGGAAGCATCAGACGAGAATTACTAAATGCCTATGTGTTTAAGACAGTTTCTGAGGTCAGAGAAAAAGCTGAAGAATGGATGTTTGACTATAATAACCACCGGCCACATGAGTCTTTGAATAACAAAGCTCCGGTTGATTTACTGGAGGAATTATTAAATTGAAAATTCTACTTTTGATTGGTACGAAAAATAGGGAAGCTTACACAACATATTGGACCAGATGCCGTGTTTGAAAAGGTTTTCGGTGGTTTCAGACAAAATTGGACAAATTGGAAAGCTACAATTACGCGATACATTGACAGTGGTGATGGAGTTTTTGTAATTGGCTTTTATGAAGGGACATACAACGCAACGGGAAAATATATGAAATCCGACTTTGCTTGCGAATACAAAGTACAAGAGGGGAAAATCATTGAGTTCAATCAATATACAGACACGTTTTTAATAGGACGAGCAATGGGATTGACCAAAGAGTAAACAACGAACCGCTAACACGGGTTTTGCGTCAGACCAGTTTAAGCTCGTGCTAAAACAACAATATCATACGGACAAAGCAACGTTCTATCCCGACAAAATTATCGTAAACTAAAGCAAACAGGAATAATACACCCCAAACACACCCTATGATTAATAAATGGGAGAAATTCCGTCATCTTTTTAAACCTTTAGAAATCCCTGCAAAAACCGTTCTATTAGCGGAAGGACAAATTTCTAAAACGCTGTTCATCATTGAGAAAGGCTGTCTACGCACCTGGATTAACAGCAATGGTAAGGATATCACCACTCAATTTTTCTTCGAGGGACAGGGCGTTTCGGCAATTGAAAGTTTCAGACGCCATCAGCCCAGTCTGTACAGTATTGAAAGTATAGAACCCTGTATCCTGCAAACGCTGTCCCAAAAAAAATTTCAATTGCTTATCGACGATTCTCCTACGCTTCGTAAGGAGATGGAAGAACATTTATTCAAGAGATTTACTGAAGCTCAAAAATATTTACTTTCGCATCTCAGAGACACTCCCCAACAACGGTACGCCGATCTGCTCACCAACCATCCGGAAATTATCCGTCGGGTTCCCCAGCATTACATTGCTTCCTATTTAGGCATTACCCCGGTCTCTTTAAGCAGGATACGAAATAGACGTTAATTTTATTTCTTAACAATTGTTATCGTAAAGGGCTTCTTGGCTCTGCAATTTTGTGCTGTAAATGAAAATAGTATCAAAATGAGAGTAGCAATCGTATTCAATCATCCTTACGAAGGAAGTTATTGTAAGGCTATCCTGGATTCCGTGAGTAGAGGCCTGCAACAGGGCAATCACCAGGTAGATCTCTTTCATCTCGACCATGACGGATTTAATCCTGCCATGACAAAAGATGACTTAAAAGCATTCGTGAACCATCAACCTATTGATCCACAAGTCATCGACTACAACAAGCGTTTAGCAAAGGCAGACCATTTGGTATTTATTTTCCCCATTTGGTGGGACTTGATGCCTGCCATGACCAAAGGATTTGTTGACAGGGTTTTATTTCCGGGTATCGTGTATGATCATCACCCACGAGGTTTTGGATTGGTGCCGCTGTTAAAGAATTTGAAAAGCGTAACGATGATAACCACGATGAATAAACCCCGCTTAATGTATTCCCTGTTAATTGGAAACCTAATTCGGAAAGCCATGTTAAAAAGCGTCTTTAAAACAATGGGCTACAGAAACCTCAATTGGATTAGCTATTGTTCGGTGAAGACCGTAAGTCAGGAGAAAAGAGTGAAATGGTTAGTTGATCTGGAACATAGGTTTTCGCGACTCGCCTAAGACACAAATTTAAAACCCTGTTCTCAAACGCCATTCTTTCTTCTCACCGCTATCGGGAAGACACAAACTGGCGCGCTACCGGCAACAAATTGAAACCGTATCATCTCAAACGCCCATTCTGTTGTCTCGAACAC
>CAZFQV010000420.1:0-2236 GCA_964521175.1 uncultured Sphingobacterium sp. | reverse complement strand
ATCGTATAACTGACAGGCTGTGGAAAGGCAATTTCTATGCTTTCCGCTCCTCTGCTTACCCGGGGTATCATCTTATCACGAGCAGCGTTTTTCCTTGCATCGTAATCCAGGTCGTATGACAGGCCGTTCTCATAATAATTATTTTCGATCAGCGTGTCTTTATCATTATTCGCAATCATAAGGCCTACCAATACGCTGATGAAACCCATGAATAATCCCAAGCCGAGTAGTATTTTATATCCCCAGTTCATACTTTTATTGGTTTTGAGGAGCGATGAAGGTTGTCTTAGCCTTACTGATTACCTTGCCGTCCGACATTATTCCTAAGGTGATTCCTGATTTATATTCTTCAACACTACTTTGTGGACGAATCAGGAAAAAGGTGAGTTTTACACTTTCGCCTCTGTTAATCGAATCCGCTTTATTGATATACTGGATACTAGTTTTATCGTCGGGCATCCCGATCGAGAAATTTAAGGTTCCCGTAGTTTTGTTAGTCAATTCCACATTATAGAGGTTACTTACTGTACCATCATCACGTATCTGGTATAGCGTGCCCGAGGCCCTTAATACTCTGGCTTCTATGTCTGAGCGGATAATGAGTAAGGTGCTAAGCGTCCCGAACAATATTAACAGTATCGCAGCATATCCATAGATACGCTTGCCGAGGTGAAATTTCTTGCCTTCAGCGATTCCCTCTTCGGATTTAAAGCCAATTAAACGAAGAGGACGATGAACTTTTTCCATCACCATATCGCAGGCGTCAATGCATGCGGTACAATTGATGCATTCCATCTGAGTGCCTTCACGTATGTCTATGCCGGTAGGGCAGACCTGTACACATAGATTGCAGTCAACACAATCACCTGCAGGCTCTTCCGCCTGGTGACCAATATGCGACCTCGGCTCCCCGCGGCTGTAGTCATATGCTACCACCAGAGATTTTCTGTCGAGCAAAACTTCCTGCAACCGGCCATAAGGACAAATGACGGTACATACAATTTCGCGTAATTTGGAAAATACCAGATAGAAAACTACTGTAAAGACACAAATGGCTAAAAAACCATATATATGCTGGTTTACCGGATCTTTGATGATGCTCACCAGACTGTCTGAACCAATGATATAAGCCAGGAATATATTAGCTATCAAAAAGGAGATGATCATAAAAATCAGATGCTTTACTGATTTTTTGAAAAATTTTGTAGCACTGAGTGGTGCAGCATTCAACTCTCGCTGCTGGCGGGCATCGCCTTCTATCCAATATTCAATCTTACGGAATACCATTTCCATGAAGATGGTTTGAGGGCAGGCCCAACCACACCATACCCTTCCGAAAATAGCGGTAAACAGTACGATGAATACCATAAAGGCAAGCAGGCCCAGTACGAAAAGGTAAAAGTCCTGGGGAAGGAATAAGATTCCGAAAATGACGAACTTTCGTTCAAGGACATTCAGAAGAACAAGCTGCTCTCCATTAATCTTGATAAAGGGTGCGCTGAACAGCAGAGCCAATAGGAAATAACTGAACAAGGTACGATAGCGGTAAAGCTTACCTTTAATAAGCTTTGGATATATCCATATCCTCTGGCTAGACTTATTGCCTTTAATACTGCTTTTTCCTACTGCTTTCCCTTTCATGATGAACGATCTGCTGTTACTCCTCTTTTACTCCCTGTGGATCTTTCGGATTTGGTGGATGAGTACCCTTTAACGACAGAATAAAATTAGATAGATCTGAAATTTGTTTCGGGCTTAGTGTCTTTTCCCAGGAGATCATCCCTTTTTCAGGGACTCCGTATTTTATGGTCTTAAAGATATTGTGAACACTGCCGCCATGCAGCCAGTATTCATCCGTCAGATTTGGCCCTACTGTTCCCTGACCCTTGTCGCCGTGGCAAGCCACACAATTCAATGTATAGAGTGCCGAGCCGGAAGAGATTATCTCTGCATCGACACTTACTTCAACGGTGTTTTCATCGATGTTATTTCCGCTGGTCGCAAGATAGACTTCCCGGTCCGCTTGCGCTGCCGCCATTTCGGTGGCATATTCCTCGTCCTGTAATGGCCCAATGGCTAATACATGATAATACATAAGATAGACGACGGCAAAAACAATCGTTGAATAGAAGAGCCACATAAACCAGGCCGGAGTGGGATTGTCGAGCTCGGATATACCATCAAATTTGTGCTCCAGCATGATGTCCTTCTCTTCAGACAAAGGCTTGAGTCCTAA
>CAZFQV010000419.1:0-2241 GCA_964521175.1 uncultured Sphingobacterium sp. | reverse complement strand
CCGCAATTACTACTAAAATAGGCAATACAGCCAATAACATTAGCGTAAGCTTGCCCGAAACTAGGATCAGGAAAACTATTCCACCAGTAAAAGTAATTACCTGCCTGATCATCTCCGCAAGTGTAGTTGTGATGGCATCTTGTATCTGTGAAAGGTCGGCCGACAGGCGACTGTTCAATTCACCCACCCGTCGCTGTGAAAAGAAATTCATGGGGAGGGTTATCAGTTTGTGATAAGTATCCCGGCGGATATCTGCCAGTCCTTTTTCTGCTACCTCGACAAACCAGTTTATCCTGAAATACGAAAAAATCGACTGGATGAAAAGAACACCAAGTAAGGTCAGAGCCACAGTATTTAAGTCGGACGGAAAAAAATCAAGTATCTCTTTTGGCACAGTATCACCGGTTGGCCTCATCGGGCCGGTAGTGCCTATTAATCTTCCCATCAACAGCGGAAAAAGGAACGAACTAGCACTGGAGAGGATCAGACAGGCGAGACCCAGAAAAAATTTCGTTTTATAAGGCCGTAGATAGGATAGCAGCCTGATTACCTGCCTGATACTTTCTTTATTAATCTTTGCCTTGGGAAGCTCTTCAGCTCGGGCGTTTCCGCTATTCAATCGTGAACGTGCCATTGAGTATTAAGATATTGGATCAAAAAGCTGACCGGCCACAAAATTAGGGTTAATTACCCATCTTTTCCAGCTTTGTGATCAGTCTTAGGTAATATTTTTAATTGATAAATATAAAACATCGCGATTAGCAGTATAAATACCAAAAGGTACAAATACATAGACATGCTGGCATTTTTGCTATTTAGCAATTCATTCTCAGCTCTTACCTTGTCGTTCTCCTGCTGTAGGCCGGTTATCGTAAGTTGATATCTTTCGATACGGCCTTCGCTAGTCTCCGCGCGATTCTCTGTTTCCTTCTTCTCGAAGTCTTTATAGTCGAGCAGGGTTTTTAGTTCTTTAAATATCGTATTATCGGTGATGACGATCTGGGTTAATATATCGTTGGAAGCTTGCATGTCCTTCTTAGTCTTAAGGCCGAAAATGCCGGTGCGTTTTCTGAGACTGTGATCATATTGGTCGAATTTCTCACTTCTCTCGCTCAGTAGTTTATTAATGATATTTCTTTGGGTATTGTAGGCTGAGCTATCATGTTGTGCCTGCAGGTTCCGGGCGACCAGGCAAAGTAAAAACAAATAGAAAATTTTCATGTTGATGACCTTACAATTTTCCTGCCATTACACTGGGGCAGATCATCAGAAAAAACTCTCACTTTTTGCCAGAAGAGGAATCCATGAGGTTTAAGCATAAATTGTCGTTCATGCCGGCAAATACAATCAGAGTATCGACCCTTGCGCAGCAGTAGCCTGCTATGATTAAACCTCTTTCAAGGTCTTTCAGGCATGAAACTCTATTCTGATAATATCACCTAGATGTAGCCCTAATAACCCACTTGCATTCCCTTTGTTGATGGCGATTTCCAGGTGGTTGCTGATCCCAAAAAGACACAGTTTCTCACCCTCAGGAACTTCATTATAGTGCCAGCTTAACTGCGAAATAGACTCATTCCTTCTAAAATAAAGTGTAAAGTCTCGGTTTTGTTGAACTTTGGTAAATAACTCTTTGGTAATATTGGTGATAATGTTCTGAAAAGAATCAATATAGATCACACTGCCCCGGATAATATCTTTCTCAATTACGGGCTGAATAGTCATTCTGTCTTCGATAGCTGAAACGGTAATACCTATATCTTTCAGCGCGCCTCCCATGGCAAGGTGACTTGCCGCTTTTGGAAAAATATCAGATAAAGGGAAATGCAAGTATTTTAAATCCTGCATGATATTCAATTCGACGATCTCTTGAGGATCCTCTTCAAACAAGAGTGAGAATATCCCGTTATCAGACCCGACAAAATAATGATTCCTGTATTTTAAAGCCAGGTATCGTGTCTTTTCATTAAAAACTGAATCGATCCCGATCAAGTGCACAGTGCCTTCAGGAAAATAGTGAAATGCATTCTTGAGTGCGAACGCCGCCTGCGGAATATTAAAGGCCGGAATGTCATGACTGATATCAATAATATTAACATCCGGTGTCTGGCTCAGGATGCTTCCTTTAAGAGCAGCCTGATAAAAATCTTTATAGCCTAAATCGGTTGTTAAAGTAATTATTGCCATTTGAAGGGAAAATAGTCATGGATGTGGGGGCTGGCTCCGGTATTCTCAGTTTAT
>CAZFQV010000418.1:0-2245 GCA_964521175.1 uncultured Sphingobacterium sp. | reverse complement strand
GGCCGGTACTCAACAGGAAAGATACTTCCGCGAAAGCAGTAGTGCTAATGGTAGCGAATGGGTTGTCCCTGATTTCTTCAGTATTACGAATTTGGTGAACAGGGATCTGGTTAATATGGGACAGGGATCAAACGGTACAAACTCGGTTTTTGGAGAGGCAAATCTTGACTATAAGAACTTACTCTATTTAACAGTAACCGGAAGACAAGATTGGTTCTCTGTGTTGAATCCAGGATTTAACTCTATCTTCTACCCATCAGTAGGTGCCAGTTTTATCCTTTCGGATGTCATAAAAATGCCAAAATTCATCGATTATGCTAAATTACGCTCTTCATGGGCTCAGGTAGGTAGTGCAACGGTAGGTGCTGGTAGTATTAACCAAACGTATTCAGTAAATACAGTAAATGCATATGGTCTGCCAACATTAAGTAATCCCAATAGCTTAAACAATCCGAATATTCGGCCGGTTACGGTAACGACAATTGAAAGCGGTTTTGACGTTCAGACCTTGGATAGCCGTTTAGGGTTAGATGTGAACTATTATTCCAGAAGTACCCGGAATGACATTCTTACTCCTCCTATCTCTGCAGCTACCGGTTATGCAGCTGGTCGTCGTAACCTTGGTTTAATTACCAATAAAGGGTGGGAAATCAGTCTTACCGGGACACCAATCAGAAAAGATAACTTCAGTTGGGACGTGAACTACAATTTCGGATACAACAAAAGTGAAATTGTAGAACTTGCAGAAGGTATCGATGTATTAACGGTAGGAAGCGGTATCGGAGGTCCTTCAATGATTAATGCGGTGGGATTGCCTTATTCAACAGTTCGGGCCTATGTGATGAGAAAAGCTGCTGATGGTACTACAGTGTATAATAAAGCAACGGGTTATGAAGACAGAGTGCTTGCAGACATTGGCGTGGGTAATCCGCCATATCTGATGGGATTAGGAAATAATTTCCGCTACAAACGCTTTAGCTTAACCGTAGACATCGATTCTAAATTCGGTGCCGTAGGATACAGTAACTTAATCCAGTATGCAACCCGTTTCGGGCATACTCCCCAGACTCTAACTGGTAGAGAAAACGGTCTGACCGTCACTGGTGTGGATCAATCCGGAGCTCCTTTCACCAAACTTTGGAATGTGGCTACCCTGGATACCTACTATAACAACTATGGTAATGCTTATCCCGGACAGTGGGTTTACAAAACAGATTTCGTGAAGCTACGCCGAGCAGTGTTGAAATATAACCTTCCTGTGAATACCCTGAAGTTTATGCGTGTTCAACAGGCCTCGATCGGTATTACTGCGCTGAATATCGCTACTCTTTACCAGGATAAGGCAATTAAGGCAGCAGGTATAGATCCGGAAATGCAGGAAACTGTGGGTAATGCTCAAGGTAGCCACGGTGTTTCTATGCCTAGAACAAGAAACATTGGCTTTAACGTGAATTTGAGATTTTAATTTTAACACACTAAGAACATGAAAAAGACATTCTTAAAAACGATATATGGTGCAGGGGCAGTTCTTTTGCTTGCGACTATATCATCCTGTGATACGGAAGCCCTGACCGATTTAAATAAGAACCCCAATGCGATAGAATATGTGATCCCTGAATTTTCATTTACAGCGGCAGTATTGGCGAGTGGTCCGGGTATCAATTACCGCGCCCTAGGTCAAGGACTTCAATATTTTTCTTCCTATAAAGAAGTTCCGGCGACTGGCGATAAATTTTATAATTTTGGTAGTACCGGAGGTAGCTTCGGGGTCTATACCGGCCAATGGAACCGGGTAAATGCCCTCAAGGAGACCATTCCTGGTCCTGAAAATACCAACAAAAGAGCGGCACTTGAGATTCTGCGTATCTTGGCTTTCCATCAGGAAACAGATAAAATAGGTGATATGCCCTATTCTGATGCGATGAAAGGCTTGGACGTTCTGAAGCCAAAGTATGATACGCAGAAAAGTATATATATGTCGATGCTGAACGAGCTTGATGCAGCTTTGACGTCCATGGATGCTTCCAAGCCAGATGTGTTTGGAACGGCCGATCCGTATTTTAAGGGAGATGTTGCCAAATGGAAAAAGTTTGGTTATACCCTGATGATGCGTTTGGGTATGCGTCTGTCTGATGTAGAGCCTGCAACCGCAAAAACCTGGGTAGAAAAAGCAGCAGCGGGCGGAGTAATGAAGGACTTTTCTGACATTGCCTACCTGAAGTATGCTAATAACACGGGTATGTTT
>CAZFQV010000417.1:0-2255 GCA_964521175.1 uncultured Sphingobacterium sp. | reverse complement strand
ATTTGCTCCTGTACCATGTTCCTCCGGTGGGAGAAACCAGGGGTTTGCCGTCATAAACAACCACGCTGTCGTTATAGGCTAGCACGTTCAGATAATGCTTCTTGTTGGATTTAAGCCACTCGCTTATCTGATCTCCATACTTTTTCTCGTAATTATAGTCGCTATCTATGAAGGCCAGTCTTTCTATTTTTTCAGGAATAACTGCAACTCCATCAAGATAGGCAAATATAAAGCTTCCGCCTCCGCTATGACTATTCAAGGTGATGAGGGGATTCAGATCTGCAAAACGACTATTGACCGAGTTGAAGATACCCTGAACCCGGTTTATATAATCGGGGTATACTTTCTTCCATGCGGGCCAGCTTTTCTGCCGGGTAGCGAGATAGACCGTAATAATATTATAATTGATAAGTTTTTCTCTCAGATATCTGGTCTGAGCAGCGATATGTTGAATATCATAATGCCAATCGTCACCTTGGTTCAGCTTTTTCCCTGCGGTCCACTCGATAGAATTGCCGTTCGGCAATGCAAAATAAATGAGTCTGGTTTTCTTTTGGGGATCCAGTATGCCAGGTGCGGGAGCATTGATATGAATGATCACATCTGCCGGCTGATCAGTAATAGTTAAAACCCATTCTTCGGGAATAGGCCCTGGCTGGAATCCGGATAAACTGATCGGTTTTTCCTTGCCTGGCAGTGTACGACATTGTATATGTACCATGACGGCTACAATTGCCAATAAGGATGTAAATCTGCAGCTGTTCATATCTGTTAGCATATAGCCGGGGGATTTATTTAATTTTTAAAGATCATAATGCAAATGTTCCGACTTCTCATAATTAAGACTTAACTTGCTTATATGAACCTGGTATTCAATAGAAACGAAGATACGAATAAGCAACTTTTTTACGAGGTCAAAAATCGATTGAAGGTTATTTATGCCGGCGGCGGAGCAAAAGCTGCGTCCCGGCAGAAAGAAAAGGGAAAGATGCTGGTGCGTGAGCGGATTAAATATCTGCTGGATCCGGAAAGCAGGTGGCTTGAAATTGGAGCATTTGCCGCTGAAGATATGTATGAGGAGTTTGGCGGATGTCCTGCTGCAGGGGTGGTCTGCGGAATAGGCTATATTTCAGCAAGGCAGTGCATGATTGTCGCTAATGATGCCACGGTGAAGGCGGGAGCGTGGTTTCCTATGACCGCAAAGAAGAATCTCAGAGCACAGGAAATTGCAATGGAGAACCGACTGCCAATTATTTATTTGGTCGATTCGGCCGGTGTTTTTCTGCCTTTACAGGATGAGATATTTCCTGATAAAGAGCATTTTGGGCGAATTTTTCGGAACAATGCGATCATGAGCAGCGAGGGTATTATCCAGATTTCTGCGATTATGGGTTCTTGCGTTGCAGGCGGTGCCTACCTGCCGGTAATGAGTGATGAGGCTATGATCGTGGAGGGTACCGGTTCGGTATTTCTCGCAGGAAGCTATTTGGTAAAGTCGGCTATCGGTGAAGACGTTGACAATGAAACATTGGGAGGAGCTACCACTCACAGTGAAATTTCGGGAGTGACCGACTACAAGCATAAGGATGATGCATCCTGCCTTGATTCAATACGCAAGATTGTGAGCATGGTAGGTTCTCCGCAGGAAGCCGGCTTCGACCGTATTAAACCTGCCGGGCCGAAATTGGATGAGCAGGAAATTTACGGATTGATTCCTGAAAGCAGGGAGAGTCCTTATGACATGCGGGAAATCATTTTACGCCTGCTTGACGGATCGGAATTTGAAGAATATAAAAAGCTTTACGGACAAACTATTATTTGCGGATTGGGCCGTATTGATGGATGGGCGGTAGGGATAGTCGCTAATCAGCGGAAAGTTGTTAAAACAAAGAAAGGGGAGATGCAACTGGGCGGAGTAATCTACTCTGACTCGGCAGATAAGGCGAGTCGCTTTATCATGAATTGCAATCAAAAGAAAATTCCGCTGGTGTTCTTGCAGGATGTTACCGGCTTTATGGTGGGAAGTCGCTCCGAACAGGGTGGCATTATCAAGGATGGTGCTAAAATGGTGAATGTCGTGGCCAATTCTGTAGTCCCTAAGTTCACCATCATTATAGGCAATTCATATGGCGCAGGGAATTATGCCATGTGCGGAAAGGCTTATGACCCGCGCCTAATCTTTGCCTGGCCCTCGGCTAAAATTGCTGTTATGGGAGGCGCTCAGGCTGCTAATGTGCTCTTGCAGATAAAAGAAG
>CAZFQV010000416.1:0-2257 GCA_964521175.1 uncultured Sphingobacterium sp. | reverse complement strand
ATTGAATGCAGAAACCGTAAGCAGATTTTGTCTCCAATCTGTAGACTCATGAGCAGCAAGTGCCATGAAATTATGATTGCCAAAGCTTTTGGTATACCTCAGCAAATTCAACAGATTATAAGAGAATAATTCTGTTTTACGTTGATATATATATCCATTCTGAGAAGCTGCGCTACCGTAATACTTATTGTTATAGTCTAAATTACCATTATTGTAGAACTGGGCTCCAATTCTGTTTTCTAAGGTCAGGCCATCAACAATATTAAAGTCTAAAGACGCATTTCCATTCAGCTCATTGCGCTTGTCTCTTAATTTATTATAAGTAGCATCAGCAATTGCGTTGGTTAATGATCCGAATTTACGTCCGTTTGAACCGTAATCATATTTAGAACCCCCAAAAATAGGGTCAATGACATTTTGACCATTCGCATCTTTCTCAAACAGCGGATAAATTGATGGGATGTTATCCACAAACCAGAATATACTTCCGGAGTCGGATGTTTGTCCTGCTCTGTTAGTTTCTGTACGGGCATACCCAAAGCTAACATTCGCGTTTAGCCAGGACTTAACTTCCTGACTAAGGTTTAAACGAGCAGAAAGACGTTGATAATCAGAGTTGATTGAATATCCTTTATCATTCAGATAGCCGAATGAACTATAGTAGTTCGTTTTACCTTGTGAGCCGCCCATTTTAACGTTGACTTCATTCCGGGCAGAATTCTGAAAGGCATAATCTTCCCAGTTCTCCGGATCATACTTCCGGGCAACGCCAGGTTTAACCATTCTGGTGGTCGGATCGATCAATTCTCCTCCGTTAGCAACCTTCCAGATATTATTATTAGGGCTTATTCCCGCTGAAGAGAACAATCTCGCGTTGGCATAAGCCACAGGATTAGCATTCTTCACAGACACTCCCTGATTGTATAGTGCCTCCCAACCCAAAGCAATAAATTGCTCCGGTGATCTGATTACGTTATAACGTGGCAATAAGGCCATGTTCGTACCCGACTGTCCATCAACTTCAATAAAGGATTCCTGATTAGCACCCGTTCTGGTGGTAACCACTATAACGCCGTTAGAACCTCTTGATCCATAGATTGCTGTAGCTGCTGCATCCTTTAACACTGTAACCGATGCAATATCACCCGGGTTAATTGAGTTTAAGCTGCCCGCAAAAGGCACGCCGTCTACCACATAAAGAGGCGAGCGATTACCATTAACAGAACCTAATCCCCGGATACGAATGGTAGCTTCAGTACCCGGCTGACCGCTGGTATTGATGATCCGTACACCGGCAACCTCTCCTGCTAAAGCCTGAGAAACGTTTGATACACTTTTGCGGCTCAGATCTTCTCCGGTAACTACTTTTGCAGTACCGGTGAAGGCTTCTTTCGTCGTTGTTGAATAACCCACTACCACAACTTCAGACAGCAATTTTGAATCGGTCTCTAACCGAACATCAATGCGGGTACGCGAGCCAATGCTGATTTCCTGAGTTACAAACCCAATATAGGTAAATGACAAAACGGCTGCGCTTGCAGGAGCGGTTAGAGAGTAATTTCCATCGGCACCTGTAGTAGTACCTGCCGTGCCGCCTTGAACACGGACAGAAACACCGGGCAGAGGTAAGCCGTCATCGGCTCCTACTACTCTACCAGTGATTGTCTTATTCTGCGCCATTGCACTGGTAATTGCAAACACCCCGAATAAGAAGAAAGCTAGTAATTTTCTTTTCATTTGATTCAGATTTAATTATTTAATTGGTTATTCAGCCCTATGGCTAGGGCAATTAGTTTCGCAATTGTAATAGTTTTATGTTAAAAATCATGTATTCTGCCTGTAACTTTATTGTAACACAAATGTTGCGAATCTTGGTTTAAAGCTTATTCTGACCCTAATGCTGTATTTCCGGCTCATTCATTCTTTATTGAATTTGTTTCAGTTCATCTAAAGTTAACGTATCTTCTCTCATAATAGAAACAAATTCGTTACTTAAATTTACTTAGCAGGGACTTAATTACGATTACAGCCGCACTGATTGGGTTTTCCGTACCTTTGCTTTATTCTTATTTTCAGCGATATCCTATGATTAAAGAAATATCAGTTATTGGATCCGGCACCATGGGGAACGGTATTGCCCATAGCTTTGCTTTACACGGCTTTAAAGTGATTCTAATCGATATATCGGCCGACAAGCTGGAAACTGGTATGGCTTTGATCAGCAGGAACTTGGATCGGCAGCCTTCTAAAGGGTTGA
>CAZFQV010000415.1:0-2271 GCA_964521175.1 uncultured Sphingobacterium sp. | reverse complement strand
AGAGGTTCTGCGTATATCCAGTCGGACTGAGGCATAAAATTTCAATGCATTACCGCCGGTGGTTGTTTCAGGACTGCCGAACATTACGCCGATCTTATCACGGAGCTGGTTAATAAAGATACAGCAGCAGCCTGTCTTAGAAATAGTGCCGGTCAGCTTACGCAGGGCTTGCGACATCAGGCGTGCGTGTAAGCCCATTTTCGAGTCGCCCATCTCTCCCTCGATTTCAGCTTTGGGTACCAGGGCAGCGACTGAGTCAATCACGATGATATCAATAGCTCCTGATCGGATTAGATTGTCGGCAATCTCAAGAGCCTGTTCACCGTTATCGGGCTGAGAAATTAAAAGATTTTCGATATCTACCCCCAGCTTGCTCGCGTAAAACTTGTCAAACGCATGCTCTGCGTCGATGAACGCTGCAATGCCGCCCTGGCGTTGCGCTTCAGCTATGGCATGAATGGCCAAAGTGGTTTTACCCGATGATTCGGGGCCATAGATTTCAATGACTCTTCCTTTAGGCAGTCCCCCGATACCCAGCGCAATGTCCAGACTGATGGAACCGGTAGAGATTGACTCAATAGGCTCAACAGCATTATCACCCAGCTTCATGACTGTTCCTTTTCCGTATGATTTTTCAAGTTTATCCAGCGTGAGCTGCAATGCTTTTAACTTATCGGGATTGCTCATTATTTTAGTTTTATATTTTCAAAAGTATAAATTAAAATCAAAATTACTAAAAATATTATCAAATTATCACTTGTTTCTACCTTCAAGTTCCCTAAATATTTTATGGGTACGTTTATTTTCTTCTTTTTTTTTCTTTTCCAGATTTCGTTTAAGCAAGGCCTTATCGCTGTTATTTTGCTGATAATATTTGCAAAACCAGCTCAAGGGGCAGATCTCACATTTTGGTTTGCGCGCTACGCAAATATAGCGACCATGCAGAATTAGCCAATGATGCGCTACATGTATTTTATCCTGCGGTAAAAATTGTACAAGTTGTTTTTCAACGGCCAGGGGTGTTTTGGCATTCAAGGTCAGTCCGATACGATTTGCGACTCGGAAAACGTGGGTATCTACAGCCATGGCCGGAGCCTCATAAATCACTGAAGCAATAACGTTTGCAGTTTTTCTGCCTACCCCTGGCAGTTGTTGTAACTGATCTATTTCGGAGGGAATTACTCCTCCGAAATCTTCCCTGAGCTTTTTCGCCATTCCAATCAGATGCTTCGCTTTGTTGTTGGGATAGCTAACGCTTCTGATATATTGGAAGACCTCTTCCTGGCTTGCCATTGAAAGACTATCGGCATCCGGGAAACGCCTGAACAGTTCGGGAGTAATTTGATTGATACGTTTATCGGTGCACTGAGCAGATAAGATTACAGCCACCAGTAATTCGAAGGGGCTGGAGTAATGCAATTCAGTTTCAGCTTCGGGCTGATGCGTAGAGAAGTACTCTACAAAAGCCTTATATCTTTCTTTTCTTAGCACACTCAAAGATAAGCAGATGATGCTTCATTCGGGTACTAATTTGTAAATGAGAAAGCCGGCTCATGAGCCGGCTTTCTGAAAAATTCTTACTTTGATCTGGCGTATTTTATAATCCGGGCAATCACTTCAGGATCAGGCGCGGTGATTAATGCATTCAGATTATTTTTGAGAGATGCATAAAAGGATTGTTCTTCCTCATCAAGATCATCGGAAAAGGTGTTCTTGGATACCATGTCATTTTGAAAAGAATTCGTTGGGGTAGAGATTTTTATCATAAGCTCGCTTAAGTTTTTTAATTAAAACGTACTTATTCTCTGAATGTTTCACTATCACGTAAAAAATTGCATAAAGTACATCATCTAAGTGTTTTTTAGACTTAGTTCTTTGGACGTCATCATTTTACGGAGATTGTTTAATGCGTAACGCATACGCCCCAGGGCAGTATTAATACTCACCCCGGTGATCTCGGAAATTTCTTTAAAACTCAGCTCCCCATAATGTCTCATAATCAGTACCTCTTTTTGCTCTGATGGCAATAAATGAATCAGGCGGCGCAGATCCCGATGGGTTTGCTCCCGGATCATTTTGTCTTCTGTACTTTCATCGTAGAATTTCAGGACTTCGAAAATATCGAAACCATCCGTAGTCGTTACCAGCGGAGTACGTTTTTCCCTTCTGAAATGGTCGATAACCAGGTTATGTGCAATACGCACTGTCCAGGGCAAGAACTTACCCTCCTCATTATACTTACCCGCTTTAAGGGTGTTGATAACCTTAATG
>CAZFQV010000414.1:0-2280 GCA_964521175.1 uncultured Sphingobacterium sp. | reverse complement strand
CATCTGCAAAAGAACCCGGATTTTTATCTTTCTTGTATTCCGGATTTTTACTAAGTTCGCACCCTTCTATTTTAGATAGTGTAATAGTTATATGGCTCCACGTAAGGCTGCGATAAGTTTCATTTTTGTTACGCTTTTGCTTGATGTTACCGGATTGGGCCTTGTCATACCGGTATTCCCGCAGTTGATCAGTGAGTTGATCCATGGAAATATGAGTCAAGCCTCGCAGTGGAGCGGCCTTCTGACCTTTGCCTATGCAGTTATGCAGTTCGTATGTGCTCCTATAGTAGGGAACCTCAGCGATAAGTATGGGCGACGCCCGGTTCTATTACTCTCCTTGCTTGGTTTCGGGATAGATTATATCTTCCTTTCCCTGGCACCCACTATCTGGTGGCTGTTCCTGGGGAGGATTATTGCAGGGATGTTTGGAGCGAGCTTTACCACAGCTACGGCTTATATTGCGGATATCAGTACAGACGAAAATCGGGCGCAAAATTTTGGGATGATTGGCGCGGCATTTGGACTGGGCTTTATTATCGGTCCTGGAATTGGTGGATTTCTAGGTGAGCTGGGGCCGCGGGTACCGTTTATGGCAGCGGCCGTGCTCACCCTACTCAATGTGATTTATGGTTATTTTGTTTTACCAGAGTCGCTTTCAAAGGATAATCGTCGGGAATTTGAATGGAAAAGAGCGAACCCTCTCGGATCTCTGATGCAGTTAAGGAAATACCGTGGAGTGGGCGGCTTAATCCTGTCTCTGGTATTTGTATTTATCGCTGCTCATGCGGTGCAGAGTACCTGGACTTTCTTTAATATTGAAAAGTTTCAATGGAGCAATTCGCTTATGGGAATATCATTGACGGTAATAGGGCTGCTCATTGCAATTGTGCAGGGTGCACTGATTCGCTATACCACGCCCCGCCTTGGCGAGCAGAAAAGCATTTATGTAGGGCTTGGACTTTACTCCCTCGGTTTGATGTTATTTGCTTTTGCCAGTCAGGGCTGGATGATGTTTGTATTTCTTATCCCTTATTGCCTGGGGGGTATTGCGGGGCCTGCTCTCCAGTCTATTATCTCGGGTAGTGTGCCGAAGAATGAGCAGGGTGAATTGCAGGGCGCCCTGACGAGCATGATGAGCGCTACGTCTATTGTGGGCCCCCTCCTCATGACTAATCTTTTTGCCTGGTTTACTCGTCCCGGAGCCGGTGTTCAGTTTGCGGGAGCACCTTTTTTTGCAGGCGCTATCCTAATGCTGATCAGCGCTATTCTGGCCGCCAGAACGATGAAGAAAGAGGCTTTCGTGAACAGGAAAATGTATCAGGATGATCGTAGTGTAGGTACACCTTAGTCTGAGTCCAATAATTATTTTTTTGGTGGCGGACTAATCATAATATGGGCCTTATGACTTCCCGGATCCATTAGCCAGGGCATTCCCGGAGCATCTGGTTTTATAGGCAAACCAGTACTTGCGGCAGTGGCATAAGGCACATAAATCACATATCTCAGATAACCGTCTTTCACGGAACCTGTTGCGGCTTGATAATCTTCCGCTTTAGCCGTATAGACATAAAGGGTGGCAGGTTGTTCAGGCATTTTTAGTTTCCCGCTTTTAACTTCTTCATCCCTCATATCAGAGGCTTCCTTTGCAGACATGCCCGAGGCCCTCAGATCCCTTCCTCTTTTCATAAATGGTTCCAGATCCTGATGGTAGGCTGCTACGCTTAAACCAGGGAGTTTTGGGTCATCAGCAAGGCAGACGATCTCATTTGAACCTCCTCTGAGGGTGACCAGCATCCCTTGCGCATTGTATCCTAAAACAGTGGCATTTTCACGCTTATCGACCGGTGCGGCTAAGATCGCGGTACGTATTTGAACTTCTTTTGAGGGAATAACAACCTGAGCCATGGAGGGCAGACCTGTCATCAAGGCGCATATAATTGCAACAAATGCTTTCATAAGATATCTTTATATAAGGTAAGTTTATTAATATATGTTAATATTCCGAAGAACTTTAATTATCATTTCGAAGCTAGTTTAACTTCGTGATCCGAGACGACCACTCTACGCTCTTTGTATAAACTCCCCACCGCCTTTTTGAAGGCCTTCTTGCTGATCTTCAGTTGCCTATAAATATCTTCAGGCGAACTCTTATCGCCGAGATTTATTATTCCTCCGTTTCCCTGCAGCTCGGCCATCAGGCTTTCTTTAAGATCGATAATATGTCTAAAGCCGATGACCTGCAGACTAAGATCAATTTTATTCTCTTCTCTGATCTTTTTG
>CAZFQV010000413.1:0-2291 GCA_964521175.1 uncultured Sphingobacterium sp. | reverse complement strand
CGAAAAAATTAATACCAGACATAAATGAAAGTCATTTCGTAAAAGGACTTGCAGGTGTAAGAGCCCAGGCGATGGATAGTTCGGGTAAGCTTTTGATGGATTTTAATATCATCCGTTCAGGGCGGCAAGTCCATGTATTGAATGCACCTTCGCCTGGTGCCACAGCTTCGTTATCTATAGCTGACTTTGTTATTTCAGAATTTATAAACTAATGAAGAAAATGAGTGAAAATAATGATGAGAATTGGGACTTGATCATAAAGCCTACAAGAGGTTTATTTGATTTAAGACTTTCTCAGGTTTGGAAATATAAAGATCTTCTTTGGCTGTTTGTAAGACGTGATTTTGTTTCTTATTACAAGCAAACTGTTTTGGGTCCGATTTGGTTCTTTGTCCAGCCGATATTTACAACATTTATTTACATATTTATTTTCAGCAATTTAGCACGAATCCCAACGGACGGTATCCCACAACCAGTTTTCTATTTATCAGGAATTATTGCCTGGACGTATTTTTCTGATTGTTTAATAAAAACATCCAATGTCTTTCGAGAAAACGCATCTATCTTTGGTAAAGTTTATTTCCCAAGGTTAATTATGCCCATGAGCATTGTGATCTCAAGCCTTGTACGGTTTTCCGTGCAATTGTTGTTATTATTGTTGATGACCGGATATTATATGCTCATTGGGTTTGCCGATTTTTCTCCAACAATTTATTTAGCGTTGTTTCCGTTACTTGTCGCATTTATGGCTATTCTCGGCCTTGGATTTGGGATGATCATTTCTTCAGTTACAACTAAATATAGGGATTTAGCATTGCTGGTTGGGTTTGCGCTGCCATTGTTAATGTATGCAACACCGGTGGTCTATCCATTATCAACTTTAGGTGGTAATTTACGGCTTTTGATCAGTGCTAATCCAATGACCCATGTAATTGAAGGAATTCGCTTAGGTTTTTTTGGTAAGGGTATTTTCGACATCTACAGTCTGCTGTATTTATTTGGGATATCTTTTTTTATTCTGTTTCTTGGAGTGGTGGTTTTCAATAAAGTTGAAAAAGATTTTGTGGATACTGTATAATGGAGATAATTAAGGTAGAAAATATTTCAAAAGCTTATCAACTGGGACAGTTCAGTACCGGAACAGTTACCAATGACCTGAAAAGATGGTGGGCGCTTAGGCGTGGAAAAGAAGACCCCTTTTTGAAAATTGGTGAAACAAACGATAGGACTGTCACGGGGGCCAGCGACATCGTTTGGAGTTTGAAAGACATTAACTTCACGGCTGCTCAAGGTGATACAGTTGGGATCATCGGTCGAAACGGAGCCGGCAAAAGCACATTGTTGAAATTATTATCCCAAGTAACCTCACCCACTTCAGGTAGTATAAAAGTGAAGGGGAAGATAGCCAGCCTACTGGAAGTGGGTACGGGTTTTCATCCAGAGTTATCTGGAAGGGAGAATATTTATCTCAATGGCGCTATCCTGGGAATGAGTAAAAGGGAGATTGCCAGCAAGTTCGACGAAATAGTTGATTTTTCTGGGGTAGAAAGGTATCTGGATACTCCAGTTAAAAGATATTCATCAGGCATGTATGTTCGTTTGGCATTTGCCGTGGCGGCGCATTTGGAGTCTGACATTCTAATCGTTGACGAAGTGTTGGCAGTAGGGGATGTAGAATTTCAAAAGAAATGTCTTGGGAAGATGGATGACATCAGCAAAGGACAAGGAAGAACGATCCTATTTGTCAGTCATAACCTGCCGATGTTATCGTCGTTGTGCAAAACGGGAATTGTTCTTAATAATGGGCAATTAACGTATACGGGATCGTCTGGCTCTGCTATTCATTATTATCAAAATGTTGGAGGTACTGGTTCTGGGAAAGTAAGCTTTCTTAACAAAGAAAAAAAACCAGGTGATCGTCGCGCTGAGCTACTCGAAGCATGGATAGAGAATCAAGATGGAATTGTAAGGTCTGAATTTGACATCAGTGATTCGATAAAAGTAAAAATGAGATTTAGGGTAAAGGAGAAGTCAAGTAAACCATTTCTGCCGAATTTTCACTTTTTAGATCAGTTTGGACAATATATGTTTATTTCATCTCCGTTGAGCGGAGATGCTGCAGAAAAGATGAATGCAGGTGACTATGTAGTTGAGTGTGTAATCCCTACCAACTTCTTTAATGCGGGTTACTTCTCTGTTGGGGTGGCACTTACGTTTATCGATCCCAGCGTTCATGTCAGTTTCTTCGAGGAAAGTGCATTAAGCTTTACATTCACTGAGGATTTTGAAAG
>CAZFQV010000412.1:0-2294 GCA_964521175.1 uncultured Sphingobacterium sp. | reverse complement strand
GGCATGCAGATGTATCTACGTGAACTTAAACCCGACAAGTTTGAGGATCTGATCGCAATGAACGCGCTTTACCGCCCGGGCCCCATGGAGTATATCCCCGAGTTTATTTCCCGGAAGCATGGTCGTCAGGAAGTCACCTACGATCTTCAGGACATGCAGGAACACCTGGAAGAGACGTATGGCATCACCGTATATCAGGAACAGGTGATGCTGTTATCGCAGAAACTTGCCGGATTTAGCAAAGGGGACGCCGACGTATTGCGTAAAGCAATGGGAAAGAAGCAGATCGAGGTGCTCAATAAGATGAAGGCTCAGTTCATGGAAGGCTGTAAAGAAAATCAGCATGATCAGAAGATTGCAGAGAAGATCTGGACCGATTGGGAAAAGTTTGCGCAGTACGCATTCAACAAGTCGCACTCCACCTGCTATGCCTTTGTAGCCTACCAAACTGCCTATCTGAAGGCGAATTATCCCGCTGAATTTATGGCAGCAGTTCTGAATAATCAGAACAATATCGATAAAATATCATTCTTTATGGACGAGTGCAGGAGGATGGAAATCCCGGTACTCGGCCCTGATATCAACGAGTCGGATCTGAATTTCGCTGTAAATAAGAAAGGAGAAATACGATTTGGGATGTCAGGCATGAAAGGAGTGGGAGAGAAGGCCGTGGAAAGTATTGTGGAAGAACGCATTGCCAATGGACTATTTCAAGATATTTATGACTTTGCCCGTAGAATTAATCCACGCGCAGTAAGTAAGAAGGTATATGAAAATCTGGTATATGGGGGCGCGTTTGATTGTTTCGGATTTAAACGTGCCCAGTTCTTCTTTAAATCGGAGGGGAGCTTATATAACGGCATCGAACGCTTAGTTAAATATACCAACGACTATCAGAATAGCCTTAACTCGCCGCAGGCTTCCCTTTTTGGAGGTACCAGCGATGAGCAGATTGCTGAACCCCAACTTGCAGACTGCGAAGAGTGGGGCCTTATCGAAAAATTAAAGTATGAAAAGGGATCGATTGGAATCTATTTAACGGGCCATCCATTGGACAATTATAAGTTTGAATTGGATAATTTCTGTTCACATCAGGTGAAACATCTCGACCTGGTGAACCGAATGAAGAGCAGCGAGATTTTACCTGAGGATGCTGAGGAGTTCAAAAAAATCAGTAATAGAGAGCTTGTCATCGGAGGTATGGTAGCCCTATGTAATCACCGGACGACCAAGACTGGCAAACCCTTTGGCTCCTTTATGCTGGAAGATTATACCGATACCGTTGAGCTTGCCTTGTTTGGCGAAGATTACGTAAAGTTGAAACAATACCTGGTGGAAGGATATTTTCTTCAGGTAAGAGGAGTGGTTACCGAAAGATTTAAGCAGAAAGACAATTGGGAATTTAAAGTCAATAGTATTGTACTACTTTCAGAGCTAAGGGATAAAATGTCAAAATGTCTGACTATTCAATTACCATTGACGGGATTGTCTGAGGTTTTTATGGAAAAGATGGAGGAGATCGTCAAAAACAATTCCAGCCAGAACGCCATTAGAAACTGTCAGCTAAAGTTCATGATAATGGATTATGATAGCCAAACAGCACTTGAGATGCCTTCCAAAACACTTAAAATAAGTCCGAGCAATGAATTCTTGGAAGAACTTTCTCAGTTGACCGGTGTGAGGTATAAGTTGAATTAGTGTCACATTCGCAGCAGCTTTTTTGTGGCAGGAATATTGAACAGTATATTTGATTATAAACACGAAAATTCATTACTATGGCATTAGAATTAACAGACGCAAACTTCGACGAATTAGTACTCAAGTCTGATAAACCTGTATTGGTAGATTTTTGGGCAGAATGGTGCGGCCCGTGCCGTATGGTTGGTCCTGTAGTCGAGGAACTTGCAAAAGAATATGAAGGAAAAGCAATTATCGGGAAGGTAAACGTGGATAACAACCCGGGTATATCGATGAAGTTCGGCATACGTAATATCCCAGCCTTGCTTTACTTTAAAAACGGCGAGATTGTAGATAAACAAATCGGTGCTGTTCCAAAGTCTGTGCTGTCAGAGAAACTGGTTAAACAACTCGGTTAAGACTGATATAACTATCGAATGAAGGATCCCTGCGCATAGCGTGGGGATCTTTTTTTAGGGGATCTTTTCTTTGTCCGCCCTTAGCCGCAGACTCCAAGATACTTTTTTCGGGATCTTCTTTGTGTTATTCAAAGCCCTCAAGCTGCTTCGCGGTTTGCCTGACACCAAAGCCACCAATGCCGAGGCGTTAGCCGAGAC
>CAZFQV010000411.1:0-2302 GCA_964521175.1 uncultured Sphingobacterium sp. | reverse complement strand
GCACTTTGTTGATAATTTGCCACTTCCTTTTGGAAAGCTGTACCCTTAGCAGTTAGGTCGGCCTGTGCTTTTTTTGATTTATCCTCAAACTGCGCTTTGACCGCTTTAAAATACTCGTAGTTATTCAAGAGAGTATCTGAATTAACGTATACAATAAGTTCAGCTTGATTGGTGGAGCCTGATGCAGCTACTGTTGTTTTTGGTTGTTCTTGATTACAGGAGATTACAATTGCTGCAATCGTTAATCCGGCTGCTACTTTGCTTACGTTGGCCAATAGTTTCTTCATATTTCACATAAAAATTTAGACAAATATAATCTTTCAAACTATTATCCCAACCATTTAATTCGCCTATACTTTTATAGGCTCTATTATGACGTTATTTTATCCACAAGTAGTGCAAAACTGAACGAAAATCCGTATTTTTGATACTTGCAGTTATATTAAAATATGAGCGAAGAAATAGAAGATAAATCTCATTATTCAGCGGATAATATCCAAGTATTAGAGGGTCTGGAAGCGGTAAGGAAACGTCCTTCCATGTACATCGGTGATACCGGTATCAGAGGGTTGCATCACCTGGTATATGAAGTTGTCGATAACTCTATCGATGAGGCTTTAGCAGGATATTGTAATGATATCAAGGTAACCATTCATAAGGGCAATTCCATAACCGTAGAAGATAACGGACGGGGTATCCCTACGGCGATGCATACTAAAGAAAAAAGGTCAGCCTTAGAAGTCGTAATGACGGTACTCCATGCAGGTGGTAAATTCGATAAGGATACATACAAAGTTTCGGGCGGCTTACATGGTGTCGGCGTAAGTTGCGTGAACGCACTTTCCAGGCCGATGAAGGTAGTGGTGCACCGTGATGGTAAAATCTTTATGCAGGAATATGAGTGCGGAAAGCCTTTGTACAGCGTAAAGATTGTTGGCGACAGCGACCGAACCGGCACCATAGTTACTTTCCAGCCGGATCCTGATATATTTGAACTTACTACTGAATATAAATTCGACACTTTGGCCGCCCGCCTTCGTGAGCTGGCCTTCCTGAACAAAGGTGTGAGGCTTTCCCTGAAAGACGAACGTGAGCTTAAAGAAGACGGATCTATTCCTTTCGAGGAATTCTACTCTGAGGGAGGATTAAAGGAGTTTGTGAAGTATCTGGATGGAACACGCGCTTCTATTATTCCTGAGCCAATTTATGTGGAAGGGATCAAACAAGGTATTCCGGTTGAATTAGCCTTACAATACAACGATACTTACACTGAGAACGTCCATTCCTATGTGAATAATATCAATACCCATGAGGGAGGAACTCATGTCGCGGGTTTCCGGAGAGGGCTCACCCGTACTTTAAAGGCTTATGCTGAAAAGTCGGGGATGCTAAAAAACATGAAAGTGGAAGTTACCGGTGATGACTTTCGTGAAGGACTCACGGCGGTAATTTCCGTAAAAGTACAGGAACCACAGTTTGAGGGCCAGACCAAGACCAAGCTGGGTAATAATGAGGTTATGGGAGCAGTAGATATGGCTGTGGGTGAGATCCTTGGCAATTATCTGGAAGAGAATCCGCGAGAAGCGAAGATGATTGTCAACAAGGTGATCCTTGCCGCTACTGCCAGAGCAGCCGCACGTAAAGCCAGAGAGATGGTACAGCGTAAGACGGTTATGGGCGGATCCGGCCTGCCGGGCAAGCTTGCCGATTGTGCGAATAATGATCCTGCGGTTTGTGAGCTTTACCTCGTGGAGGGTGACTCTGCGGGAGGAACAGCTAAGCAGGGGCGCGATCGTAATTTCCAAGCCATTCTTCCATTAAAGGGTAAGATCCTTAACGTGGAGAAAGCCATGGAACATAAGATCTACGAAAACGATGAGATCAAGAATATGTTCACAGCAATGGGGGTGAGTATCGGCACAGCCGAGGATGCCAAGGCTCTGAATATGGAAAAATTGCGATACCATCGTATTATTATTATGACGGATGCTGACGTAGATGGTTCGCATATTACGACTTTAATCCTGACGTTCTTTTTCCGCTACATGAAGGAACTGATTGAGTATGGATATATTTATATTGCTGCGCCGCCATTATATATGGTAAAAAAAGGAAAAGAATTTGAGTATGCCTGGAATGATGATCAAAGAGATGCGGCAGTTCAGCGCTTAAAGGGCTCCGGGAAAGAAGAAAGTGTAGGAATTCAGCGGTATAAAGGTCTTGGAGAGATGAATGCTGAGCAATTATGGGATACTACGCTCAACCCTGAAACCCGTACCTTAAGAAAGGTGACTATAGAGAA
>CAZFQV010000410.1:0-2329 GCA_964521175.1 uncultured Sphingobacterium sp. | reverse complement strand
CTTCACTGCTATCCCAAAATTCACGCGATATACGGTAAACCCCAGATTGTTTATTTATTTTAACAACAAAACAACGCTGAATATAGGTATCAACGGGACTGTTGAGAATCGTATCGGCGGCGATATGAAGTATGTTCAAGATAAAGGCGACAGCGTGCATTCTTTTTTTGAACAGAATGAAACTAATCGTTTCAGCACGCAGCTGGCTCTCGACCATACCATCAGCGACGCATCTAAATTCTCTTTTAAAAACAGCTTGAACTATTATGACAGGACTATAGAGATCCCCGCTTACAAGTTCTCGGGCATTCAAAAATCGTCATTCAGCGAAGCCACATACATGAACAAGAGCGAACAGCTGGAATGGATAGCTGGCTTAAATCTCTGGACAGATGTGTTTAATGAAGATAAAATTGGACTGTCACAACAGGTAGACTATGATCATGTCACGATGGGTGCCTTTGTTCAAACCACCTGGAATGCAACAGAGAAATTTATACTTGAAACGGGTTTGCGCGGCGATTACCAAAACGAATATGGTTTTTTTCCATTACCGAGAATCTCCGCTCTTTTTAAGTTTAATCCAAAATTGTCAATGAGGCTTGGCGGAGGCTTAGGTTATAAAACGCCTACTGTTTTTACAGAAGATGCAGAACGTATACAGTTTCAAAATGTATTGCCCATAGATGTTTCAAAAACGAAAGCTGAACAATCTATCGGCGGGAATTTTGATATCAACTATAAAAGCCCGCTTTCGGATAAAGTATTTCTTACTATAAATACGCTGCTCTTTTATACGAAAGTAAAAAATCCTTTAGTTCTTGTCCCAATGGCGACCGAAATCTATGAATTTGAACAGCCGAAAGGCTTCATAGACACCAAGGGCATTGAGACCAACGTGAAACTTACTTATGAAGATTTTAAGCTATTCATCGGCTATACACTGGCAGATGTTAATCAGCATTATAACGGCAATAAAACAAAGTTTCCTTTAGTTGCTCCCCACCGCCTGAATAATGTGTTGATGTATGAGGTTGAAGACAAATTAAAAATGGGCCTGGAAGCATATTATTTTAGTCCGCAAAAACTAAATGACGGATCGAGTGGTAAATCATATTGGATTTTCGGCTTGATGACTGAAAAGATATGGGAGCGTTTTTCGATCTTCCTGAACTTCGAGAACTTCCTGGACACCCGGCAGACCAAATTTGATACCATTTATACCGGTTCGATTAGCAAGCCGATTTTTCGTGACATTTACGCCCCGGTAGATGGCTTTGTTGTAAACGGGGGGTTGAAGATCAGACTGTAACTGATCTTCAACCCGGAAAAGTTGGAAGAGAATAGTGGCCACTATCATAACCAAGAGCAGCATGCCGACAGCAACGATATCGGATTTTAAACCTGCAAATTAACCCAGGCCACCGCTTATTCTATTGTATATACCCTCGGGCTTCCAGGGTCTTTTCATGCCGCGCACCATCCGTTTGGAGTTTCTCATGTGCTTGTAGCTATGCTGAAGTAGAAAGTTTGCGGCATGCTTGTTTTCAACCGGGAGGCGGGCGGTATTTCTGGTTCTCATACGTATTTTCATTAGCTCTGTACCTGCCAGTGGATGTTCAGCAAGTATGAAGCCATCGAACAGGTGTGGAAAATAAGCACCCTTAACGAGGCCGTTTTCAAGGTAGAGCAGGGAAGAGGCCAGATTTCCGGAGAGGATTGCCGCACGATTTTCTCCGGAAATCTGCCAATCGAGTTGAAGAAGGTCTTCCCGATACTGCTCCAGGTATGGCACCACGGTGGACGGGTCATTCAGGAAAAGGTCTATACATTCGCCGTCAAGGTGGATATAATCTGTTTCAACTTCGAACCCTAGTTTTTTGTAGACCGGGAAGCCCATGTCGGTAGCATCTAGATAGACGGTTTGATAACCCTCATTATCCAGCCTTTCTATCAACGAGCCTGCGATTTCTCTTCCCAGGCCCCGGTTCCTGAACTCAGGGTGAACAATGATATGAGCGAGCCAGGCGGTATCCGGGTGTTTAATAGTTGTCCCCACAGCTATAATCTTATTATTCTCAACTATTTTTAAGGGATTACACCAGTTCGAAGCCGAATAGTAGTAAAAGTAGGATCGTATATCGGTCCATCCTTCGGGTTGTAGTTCTTTAAGTCTGTCTATATCGGAGTTTTGGATATTCTGAATGGTCATATTATAAATTTGCAGATAGATTTTGCGGATGTGTCCTGTTTAAGTCAGCGACCAATGTTACTTTAATTATTCTCATCGTGTTAGTGTTATTCATATTATAAATCATTCATCATGGGT
>CAZFQV010000409.1:0-2356 GCA_964521175.1 uncultured Sphingobacterium sp. | reverse complement strand
GGTCGCCAACCAGAAGCAGTTCAGCAGGTGTTACCCTTGAATGCTTTCCCTTCCCGCCGCAGATATAAATGCCGAGATCTTTCGAATGGGGGTTGATCGCCCGCTTTAATGCTCCAATTACCGATGTGGTAACCCCGGAAGAATGCCAGTCCATGCCCATTACTGCACCCAGACTCTGAAACCAGAAGGGGTTACTTAATCGCCTCAAAACCTCTGTTTTCCCATATTCGCTGATTAAAACCTCGGTAATTGCAAGTCCGAGTTTTGCCATTCGCTCAGCAAGCCATGCCGGAACGTATCCATAATGGAGCGGCAGGTCTGCACTTCCTGATCTTTTCATTGCTAACAAAATTAGCAATTTAAATTCACCTATTTGGTCGGATACCGCAGAATTATCTTCCCTTCGTCGCTTAAAAGACTATTTAGTTCTTCAGAAGCGAGTAGCTTTTTGATACTGGTTTGCCGGCCATCCACCCATACCTTGTTCTGAACGAGCCTGATGCCATGGCTGTAGTCTACGTGAAGAGGAGTATGGCCATTATACAATGGCTGAATAGCCTTTCCGTCAGGTTTATGCCATCCGTAAATGACTACTCTGAGAATACCCTTATCATTGAATATTTTATTCGATATGATTACAGCCTTTTTGTTTCCAGCCACAAGACTTCCAAGAGGATGATCCCGGAGTGATCGATTCCTTTGGGATTGAACCAGCTGATTGTGTTTCTCAAAAACAGGAACCGTTGTCATGGCAGGGGAAGGAGGAATAGGCTCCGGAACCATTTTGACGATTGCACGCTGGTATATACGGTCTGAAATCTTTCGGGTGGGGAGACGGCATTTCAATAGGTTAGCGATTTTCTGAGCGGTCTGAGGCTTCATTGGGCAATAGAAATAATCGTCATCGGAGCCGATGGCTATAAAATCAGGTATCACGTAATAACTGATGGTATGTACTATTCCATTCACGACAGAGGTATCTCGTATCTCCTTTAATTTTCGATAAAAATCCGGGATATTGCCGGCTTTTATCTGATTGAAAATGAGTTTATCTCTTTCCGCCAGGCTAATGGAGGTATCCCTAACACTGGCAGCAAATGCTGAACCACTGACTGCATCTGCGCTTCTAGGCCTGATTTTTAAATCCTGACCTGAGGTCGAGAACGAGATAGAGAGGAGTAAGATTAAAACGAATTTCATATTTTAAGTTCAAATAGAAGCTAACGCCTTTCAATTTCAGCCAGACCTTGCATATACGATTCGCTAACCGGTATGGTCGATCCGCTGATATGTACTTGATGTCTTTCGATGCGGTCTATATTACTAATAGACGCGATATAGGAACGGTGAGTTCTGATAAACTCATTCATCGGGAGGATTGCCTCCAGCTCGGCAAAGGTCATACGGGATAGGAGGCTTTTCTCTTTCATGACAAAGTTGACATAATTGCCTGCCGCCTCCAGATAAAGGATATCCGAAAATTTAACCTTCTCCTGTTCATAGCCGGTCTTTAAAAAAATATATCCCGCACTTCCGCTCTTATTGCGGAGTTGGTGAAGTTCGAAAGCCTTATTGCAAGCCTTTACGAAACGGCTTATAGAAAACGGTTTGAGCAGGTAATCGATGGCGTCCAGCTCGAAGCTTGTTACGGCATGTTCTGTATAGGCGGTCGTGAAAATGACCATAGGCTTTTTATTCAGGCTGTTCAGGAAATCTATTCCCGAAATGTCCGGCATTTTTATATCCAGAAATATGAGGTCTACTGTCTCTTTCTGAAGGTATTCCATGGCTTTAAACGCATCGGTAAACTCAGCTTTCAGATTTATGAAAGGCACTTTTGAAGCATGGCTGCGTACCACTTCAAGGGCTAGTGGCTCATCATCTATGGCTATCGCTATCATCGTCTAAAAGTAATTTATAATAGATTAATAAACAATGCACAAGGCCAATCAAACTTTATTTATGAGAAAGGTTCTGTTTAGCGCTGTCAGCATCCATTTATATAATCAGTCCAGTTGAATAGTTAGATGGACGAAAAACTCTTTGCCGCTTTCGCGGATAGAGAGCTCATGACGGCCAGCATACATCAGCATCAATCGTTGTTTTACATTATTCAAACCGATGCCATTATTGTCCTTTTCAGGATCATTTGAAGATCGGGGATGTAAGCTATTGGAGATATCAAAAAATAGCGTTTTTTCACGTGTAGCCAGACTTAGACGGATATAGGAGGTTTCTTTCAGGCTGATGCCATGTTTAAATGCATTTTCAACAAAGGGAATGAGCAGCATGGGTGCAATCTGCAGAACCCCTGTATGGTCCTCGATTTCGATTTGGATATCAATATTTGGAGAGG
>CAZFQV010000408.1:0-2356 GCA_964521175.1 uncultured Sphingobacterium sp. | reverse complement strand
GCCTCATGATGAACATCCAGAACCCTACCAGTAATAGTACAGGCAGGATGAACGCCATAAACCAGCCGGCCCAGGGGTTTTCCCGCGACTCAGTAATTATCGGAGTACGTTAATCTGCAGGAAGATCTTTTTCCGCTTCCAGCACCTTAGTCTCAAAACTTTCATAGGTAGCAGCCGTAAATATATATTGAGGACCCGGAGCGGCCATGTTAAAATCGCTTTTTCCCTTGACATCGTCGTACTTCGCCTGATCTAACCGGTCTTTCTTAATGTAGACGTCAATATTGTAAAGATCCCCATTCTTATAGGCAACCAGTTTCTCGACGTCACCGGCCTTAAGCATATCAGTCTCAAATTTCTGATAATTAATGATCTTGGCATTATTGCCGCTGAACATATACTGTACCACGAACAGGCCCAATATAATAATGGCGTAAAGCCACATGATATTAAACTTAGGTGCTTTGGGAACAATCTTTTTACCGGGAATCTTTTTAATTGGCTTCTTGGTATGTGATTTATTTTCTTTCATTTCTTACGAACTTGTGTCAATACAATAATTAAAACGTGAATGTCTTTGGTTTATGCGCTTCTGAAAGACTGAGTCTCTGCGTCGCCCCATAACTCTTCTATCCCATAAAACTCGCGCTTTTCAGTTCGGAAGATATGTACCACCACCTCGATATAGTCGAGGATGACCCAGTCAGCGTTTTGCATCCCTTCTTTTCTCCAAGGGTCTAATTTCAGGGCTTTATAGATTTCTTCTTCAACGCCTAGTGCAATGGCTTTAACCTGGATTGGAGAGGCGGCATGGCAAACAACAAAATAATCTGCAACTGAGGTATGTATGTTTCTAAGATCTAAACGGACAATATCGTTTCCTTTTTTTTCCTGGATCCCAAGGATCGCAAGTTCCGATATTGAAGTCGACTCATGAGCTATTTTATTTTTTACCATTAAAAAAATTTAGTTTTGATATTATATAAAGCAAATCTTAATTGCAAAATAATACTTTTTCAGGATTATTCGTAGGACAAAATCTTATTAAACTAAAAGAGGTAGCCTCAACAAATACCTTTCTTAGGGATGCTTTGTCAAAATCTACGCCATTATTGGAAGGTACTGTAATAATGGCAGAGACGCAACTGGCTGGAAGGGGGCAGACAGATAACTCCTGGCATAGTGAAGGTGGTTTAAACCTTACGTTTAGCATCTTACTGAGCCCCGTATTTTTGGCAGTAGAAAAGCAGTTCGCATTAAATAAGGCGATCAGCATAGCGTTAAACGATGTTCTAAGAAAATATGTGGGTGATCTGGCCGCTATTAAGTGGCCTAATGACTCTTATATCGGCAATAAAAAAACAGGAGGCCTGCTAATCGAAAACCTGGTAAGCGGCAACCATATTCGTCATGCCATTGTAGGTATTGGATTAAATGTCAATCAAACAGAATTTCCTGATTCCGTAAAAAATGCCACTTCATTAAAGAAAGCTTTACATAAGGATTACGACTTAGACGTTTTGTTAGGCGAAATTTGCAGCGCTATAGAAGCCAGGTACCTGCAGTTGAAGGCAGGGGCTTTTTCAAAGCTTCACGAAGATTATCTCAAGAGCTTATATTTGCTGAACGAATGGGCGCTCTATAAATTCAGGGGGAGTATTCACAGCGGCAGGATTACAGGTATTAATCATTGGGGGCAGCTCGAGCTCGAGACAATGGATGGAATTTTATTATTCAATAACAAGGAAATTGAGTTTATTAACGAATAGGTAAATTATGAAGAAGTTATCGGGAGTATTTCTGTTGCTCTTTAGTTTTATTACAGTGGCTCAGGCTCAGTTTCAGAACCCCAATGCCAAAATGTATGACCCGGTTAAGTGGGCTTACAATGCAGAAAAAATCGGGGGCAATGAATATAATCTGATTATTACCGCCACGATTGCGCCCGGCTGGCATGTTTATTCCCAGTTCATTGAGGCTGGCGGACCTATTCCTACCTCATTTAAATTTGAACCGTCTGCAGCTTATTCACTTAAAGGGAAAGTCGCCGAAAGCCCCAAGGCGATATCAGCCTATGATAAAACCTTCGATATGCAGATAGCATGGCATTCTGATAAAGTCACTTTTAAGCAGACCATCATTCTGCGTGAGCCGAAAACAATTGTTTCCGGGGTGCTGGAGTTTATGGTCTGCGATGACGAACGCTGCCTTCCTCCCGCAGAAGTTGAGTTTAGCATCCCTGTTGGCAACCAATCAGAAATGGCTGGCCCATCATGTGAGACCGACCCATCACGCGACATAACAGCAGGTACTCAGGTCGATTCTCTGGCCCGGGGCAGTGACAGTGTAATAAGCG
>CAZFQV010000407.1:0-2366 GCA_964521175.1 uncultured Sphingobacterium sp. | reverse complement strand
ATATGTTATTCAGCTGATGAATGCATTGAATCAGGCTATTATCGATACGGATAGTATGCGTTTGAGTGCGCTGGTATGGGATGATCTAAGTTACGGGCACTCTTCGGGCCTGGTTCAGAATAAGGCAGCCTTCGTTTCCGGCGTACTCCACGGTGCCAACCGTTTTAAGCGGTTCGACTTGCAAAATCAAACGGTTGATGTGCATGGCCGGACGGCTGTGCTTAGGCATACGGCCACCGCACAGGCGATCAATCAAGGCAATGAGATAGAGATCAGGTTTGGAAATATCCTGGTCTGGCAGAAGAGAAAAGGATTATGGCGACTGTTGGCCAGACAAGGGTATAAGATATAATGTAACGTTGAATTAAAGCAAAATGAGTAGAAAGTTAGAGTTAAGCAACCTGATCAAAGAGCAGGGGATCGTCCCCTTGTATTATGCGGCCGATCCTCAGGTGAGTATTGAATTAATGCGGGCCTTGTATAAAGGCGGTATCCGTACGACCGAATATGCCGATCGTGGCGATCAGGCGATGAAGAATTTCAAAGAGATGCGTAAGGTTTGCGATTCGGAATTGCCGGGTATGCGTTTGGGCATTGGAACCATTAAGACGCTGGAATCGGCAAAAGCCTATATTGATGCGGGCACCGAGTTCATTGTGTGCCCGGGGATTCTGGAATCGGTGATTGAGCTTTCTGATGAGCATGATTTATTGTGTGTTCCGGGCTGCATGAGCCCGAGTGAAATTATTCGGGCTGAGTCGGGCGGGGCAAAGATGGTCAAGCTTTTCCCGGCCAATACGCTGACCCCGGGTTTTATCGAGGCTGTTAAGGCACTCTTCACCGATATGGTTTTTTTACCGACCGGCGGCATCGAGCTGAATGAGGAAAACCTGAGATCCTGGTTTAAAGTAGGAGTATGTGCCGTTGGCGGAAGTAAGATGATCACTAAAGCGGTGATCGAGCAGAAGCTGTATGATCAGCTGAGCGCAGAGTCAGCCCATTCACTCCGTTTAATCCGTGACATTCGGGCAAGCTTATAGGAGGGGTATCCCATTGATTAGAACAGAATACGAACAATAAAACAAACCATTCATATCATGAACGAATCATTACACAAGTATATGCAGGTCGGCCTGGTTCACTTTATGGCCTTCCCGGCGACGATCAAAGGCGAGGGGCCGGTAGTAGAAACGATCAGGAAGCTAGCCGTTGATGAGTATTTCAGTGCCATTGAGATCACTACGATTAAAGATCCCGAGGCTAGAGAGACGGTCAGGAAGATGCTGGCCACCTCACATATGACGATAGCCTATGGCGCGCAGCCGCGGCTGCTGACCACCGGAATGAACATCAATAGCCTGGAGGAGCAGGAGCGTCAGCAAGCCCTGAACAATCTGAAAGAGGGAATCGATGAAGCCTATGAAATGGGAGCTTCGAGCTTTGGTTTCCTGAGTGGCAATTATCAGCAGAGCAGCAAGGAAGAGTCTTTCCAGGCACTGGTGAAATCCACCAATGAGATCTGTGCCTATGCTAAGAGCAAGGGGGAGATGAAGATCGCGCTGGAAGTATTCGATTATGATGTGGATAAGCGTAGTCTGATCGGTCCGGCAGACCTTGCGCTGCGTTATGCAAAGGAAATCAGAAGAACACATGATCACTTCGGCTTGATGGTCGATTTGAGTCATATTCCGCTGATTCATGAAACGATTGAAGAATCGATACTTCCGGTTAAGGATTATATTATCCATGCCCATATCGGCAACTGCGTGGTGAAGAGCCCGGAGATGGCCGCCTATGGCGATGTTCACCCGAGGTTCGGCTTTCCCAATGGCGAGAATGATGTGGATGAGGTGGAGGCCTACCTGAGAGTTTTGCTGGATATCGGCTTTTTGAATACCCACACCCCGCCGGTGGTGAGCTTTGAGATCAAACCGTTCGGCGATGAAGATGCCGATATTGTCATCGCCAATGCCAAACGGGTATTAAACCTGGCTTGGGCAAGAGTGTGAAAAGACTATCTTTGAAACAGAGGTGAAAGATAAAGACGCCGCAGAGGCGATTGAAATAAAAATTAAAAATAAGCGAATGAAATTAGTTGTGCTCGACGGATATACTTTAAATCCCGGAGATCTGAGCTGGGATGGTATGAAAGGCTTTGGCAATCTGGAAGTTTTCGACCGGACACCCGCTGATAAGACCCTGGAAAGAAGCCAGGGGGCAGCGATACTGTTCACCAATAAAACACCGCTTGGAAAAGAAGTGCTCGAGCAGCTGCCTGATTTGAAATACATCGGTGTATTAGCCACTGGTTATAATGTGGTCGATATAGATTATGCTAAAAGCCGTGGCATTACAGTAGCGAACGT
>CAZFQV010000406.1:0-2371 GCA_964521175.1 uncultured Sphingobacterium sp. | reverse complement strand
GTTGGTTCCCTGATTGTAGACTTAGCCTCGGCTACCGGCGGCAACACCTTGCAGACCAGGGACCGTGAAACAGTACGATACAAAAATGTGATGATTATTGGTGATTCCAACCTCCCGGCGACGATGCCAGCAGATGCCAGCAAACTTTATGGAAAGAATATCATAAATTTCTTGCAGCTTATTGTCGGAACAGATGGTCAGATCAATCTCAACTTTGAAGACGATCTTGTGAAAGGCACCTGTGTCACTTATAATGGAAGCGTCTGTAACGAGCGAGTCTCTCAGCTATTCCTAGTTGAGAAATAGGCGTGCAGCCGAAAAGGCAATTATTAATTCTATATAAAATTATTCTATGGAACAAATTCTGAACTGGATCACTTTTCATCAAGAAATGATCTACATCGTTGTGCTGAGTATATTTCTTGGGATAGAAGTAATTGGCAGAGTACCCAGTGTATTGCATACTCCCTTAATGAGCGGTGCAAACGCGATTCATGGGGTAGTGATCATTGGGGCTATCATCGTGATGGGAAAGGCGGAGAGCGGCAATTATATGGCATTGGCTCTGGGTTTTATAGCCGTAATACTCGGTACGCTCAATGTTGTGGGTGGCTTTGTGGTTACCGACAGGATGTTGGAGATGTTCAAAAAGAAGAAGTAAAGCAATTCACTGATAATTAAAGAAGAAAACAAAATATAGATCTAGCACTATAATGGAATTAAATATCCTTGTTATTTGTTATCTGATAGGTTCAGTAACCTTTATTGTGGGACTTAAAATGCTGAGTCACCCGGGAACTGCCAGAAGAGGAAACCTGATCGCCGCGGCGGGAATGTTGATCGCTATTGTTGGCACCATTTTTTTATATCAAGAGGATGGTCTAAAACTCGGCAACTATACCTGGATATTTGCTGCGCTTATTATCGGGTCTGTATTGGGTACTTTGGTGGCAAAAAAGGTTAAAATGACCGCTATGCCGGAGATGGTAAGCTTATTTAATGGGATGGGGGGAGCATGTGCTGCCCTCATATCTGTTGTGGAATATGATCACCTCCTTCATCTCGAAACCCTGGGTATCCCTGCCGATCGGAGTATATTACTGATTATTTTCGCCGGACTGATCATCGGTACAGTTTCTTTTTCAGGTAGTATGATTGCCTGGGGGAAGCTAAATGGAAGTGTCAAGGACTTCTCATTCCGCGGGCAGCATATTATCAATCTCCTGATTTTCGCAATTATCATTGGAGTATCAGCGTATGTAATTCTTTCGGGGGATGTTTCAGCCGGTAAACTCTTTTATCTGGTGCTTGGCTTGTCGGTCATTTACGGCGTGTTCTTTGTTTTGCCAATTGGCGGTGCAGATATGCCAGTTGTAATCTCCCTGCTAAACTCTTTTACGGGTATTGCAGCTGCATTTGGAGGATTCCTCTATAATAATCCTGTAATGCTGACCGGCGGGATTTTGGTTGGCTCCGCAGGGACTATTCTTACCGTTTTAATGTGTAAAGCGATGAACAGGCCGTTAAGTAATGTACTTATTGGTTCTTTCGGAGGGACATCCGCAAGCGGTGAGGGTAATAAAGCACAGGGTTCTTATAAAGAAATTAGTATCAGCGACTCGGCGATGGTTTTGAGCTATGCAAAGAAGGTTATGATCGTCCCGGGCTATGGCCTGGCCGTTGCCCAGGCTCAGCATGTTTGTCATGAACTTGAAAAGTTATTAACGGAGAAGGGAGTAGATGTAAAATATGCTATCCATCCTGTAGCAGGACGCATGCCGGGCCATATGAATGTACTTCTTGCTGAAGCAGATGTGGACTATTCAAGTTTACTGGAGATGGAACAGGCTAACGAAGAGTTCCCTTCAACAGATGTTGTACTTGTTCTTGGAGCAAACGATGTGGTAAACCCGGCCGCAAAAACCGATCCCTCCTCGCCAATTTACGGAATGCCTGTGCTGAATGTCGAACTGGCGAAACTCGTCATCATTAATAAACGGACGATGAATCCAGGTTATGCAGGTATTGAAAATGAATTATTTTTCCAACCTAAGTCATCCATGCTCTTCGGCGATGCCAAATCAGTACTTCAACAATTGACAACGGAAATTAAAAACCTGTAAATACCTAGCTTTCTGCTCGTTTCAAGCCGTATTTTTCAATCTTACTATATAGATGGCTTCTTTGGATATCGATGTCATCTGCAGTCTTGGATACATTCCAGCTATTTTTTTCCAGCTTATATTTGATGTAATCCCGTTCAGCATGATCTTTATATTCCTGAAAATTGGTAAACTGATCGAAATTCAGGGCTGATTGCAACAGAACGGTGGGCCCGCAGGTCGATTCCTTTCAAAGCAAGAATGTATCG
>CAZFQV010000405.1:0-2383 GCA_964521175.1 uncultured Sphingobacterium sp. | reverse complement strand
GATCCGGGATCTCCTGATATTGCCTAAGTGCATCTTTTGCATAAGCTCGGTTTTGTAGATCTAGTCTGGAGACCCCGTGTCGTGGCACGGGGAGGACACAGGGAGAGAATCTAAAAATAATCCTGCTATTGATTTACAGAAAGCACCTCATTTAAAAACTCTTCCCGGAGGCCGATCCAGGATCTCCTGATATTGCCTAAGTGCATCTTTTGCATAAGCTCAGTTTTGTAGATTTAGTCTGGAGGCCCCGTATCGTGGCACGGGGAGGGTATGGAAAGGCAGGGTGTGCTCAGCCAATCGCCCTATCCAGGTGGACATAGCCGCCATCTACATGGACAAGCTGCCCCGTAGTATGAGCGGAGCGCTCGGAAAGTAAAAAAGCTACCATATCCGCTATTTCTTCTGTCTTGGTCATCCGTTTTCCGAGTGGGATTCTATTTACAATCTGCTGTAGTTTTTCTTCAGGATTAGCCAGACTATTAATCCACTTCTCATACAGTGGAGTCCAGCATTCAGCAACAATCACTGCATTGACCCTTATCCCGTACTGGAGAAGCTCCACCGCCCATTCCCTGGTCAGTGCATTACGTGCACCATTAGATGCCGCATAAGCCGAAGTGCCCCCTTGTCCTGTCTCGGCTGTCTTCGAGCCAATGTTGACTATTGCACCTCCGGATTTCTTTAAGGCAGACAGGGCATGGTGCGCCATCAGATAATAATGGATCACATTTTTATGTAGACTTTCCACAAAGTCATTATAGTTACCATCCTCCAGACCCACGCCGTCATTTACTCCGGCATTGTTAACTAATCCCTCAATCCGTCCATATCTGTCTATGACAGCTGCTACGGCATGTTGGCATTGAAGAGGATCTGTCAGTTCAGCAGTAACGTGAAAAGCTTGTCCACCGGAGTTCTCTACGGAACGCAAAACCTTTAAGTTATCAGTCTCATTTCGTCCAATGATCACCGGAATGGCACCTTCAGCGGCCAAAACCTTAACAATCGCTTCACCAATTCCCTTAGCACCCCCGCTAACCAGAATTACTTTTTTTTTCAGTTTAAGATCCATAATGAAATTCTGCTATCTGGCTTAGGTCACTCATAAAAAAGTATTATCAATAAACTAAACAAGTGATTTCTCATATCGTTATTGGTAAGCAATTTAATTAAATCGACGACAGGACTTTGGGAATCTTCGTTTTAGTCGAGATTATAAACTTTGATGGCGTTCTCAGCCCAGATCTTAGCCTGATCCTTATCATCATATGACCGCAAGTATACCTCCAACAGGTCAACTACCGTGGTGTAGTCTGCAGCGAGGCTGCAAACCGGCCAGTCGCTGCCAAACATCAGTCGGCTGGTTCCAAATGCCTGGACTACCGTAGTCAGGTAGGGATAAATCTCCTCGTAAGTCCACGATCGATGATCGGCTTCCGTGACCATACCGGAAAGTTTACAATAAACATTTTTGAATGAAGCAATCCTGAATATATCGAAAGCCCAGGAGTTAATTTCACCTGTGCTAATGGTAGGCTTCGCCAGATGGTCGATAACGAATACCTGGCTGGGATTAAGTTCGACCAGATTTATTGCTTCCCGCAGTTGATCCTCTTTGATCAAAATGTCATAGGTATATCCATAATCTTTCAGGGCACTTATCCCACGCAAAAATTTTGGTTGTAGCATGAAGTCGGACGATTCTCCTTCTAAAATATGTCTAAAGCCCTTTAATTTCGGAAACTTTGAATAGTGGTCGAGTTGTTTACGAAGATCTTTGGCTTGTAAGTCGACCCAACCCACTACGCCCTTGATAAAGTCATGTTTATCCGCCAGTTTAAGTAAAAAATCGGTTTCGGTATCCGACTGATCTGCCTGTACAGCCACGCATCCGGAGATGTTGTTCTGTTCCAGCAGGGGTTTGAGATCTTTTGGAAGAAAATCGCGTCTGAGCGCACGCATGTCCCGGGTGATCCATAAATCTCTCTCCGCGCTAAATTTCCAGAAATGCTGGTGTGCATCAATTCTTTGCATAAGCTTTTGCTACTTGCCTCGCCTCGCCCAAGCCATCGATACCGAGTTCCACCACGTCGCCCGCTTTCAGATAGCGTGAAGGCTTAAAGCCCATCCCTACTCCGGCCGGTGTTCCGGTGGAAATCACATCGCCCGGCAATAAGGTCATAAACTGGCTCAGATAGGACACCAGGAAAGGGATATTAAAGATAAGGTCATCGGTATTGCTATCCTGTACGATTTCTCCATTTAATTTTAACCATAAGCGCAGCTTATGGGGATCAGGAATTTCATCCTTGGTCGCTAAAAACGGACCCATCGGTGCGAAGGTATCACAACCCTTGCCTTTGTCCCAAACGCCACCTCTTTC
>CAZFQV010000404.1:0-2389 GCA_964521175.1 uncultured Sphingobacterium sp. | reverse complement strand
ATGCGCCAGTATCGACACCTGCTATTTAGATCACAGCATCCTGATGTACCTCGCCGTCCTCACATTTTATAATGCGGGAAGGAAATTTCCGGATGATGTGAAAGTCATGCGAGGCCATCAATACTGAAGTTCCTGAAAGACTGATTTGCTTTAAAAGCGTCACGATCTCTTCCGATGTATCCGGATCCAGGTTACCGGTGGGTTCATCCGCAAGGATAAGCTCGGGGTCATTAAGTAATGCCCTTGCAATTACCACGCGTTGCTGCTCGCCGCCGGAAAGTTCGTGCGGCATCTTTTTTACTTTAGAGCGAAGACCTACTTTCTCGAGAACATCCAGAATGCGTTCAGAGATCAGCTGCTTGTCTTTCCAGCCGGTAGCCTTCATCACAAATTCAAGATTTTGCTGGATAGAGCGGTCGGTGAGAAGCTGGAAATCCTGGAACACTATACCCAATTTACGCCGCAGGAAAGGAATATCTCTTTCTGCTAATTTCTTAAGGTCAAAACCTGCTACCTGACCGTCACCGTTAGCTATCCGAAGATCGCCATAGATTATCTTGAGCAGACTACTTTTACCAGATCCGGTTTGCCCAATTAGAAAGACAAACTCCCCTTTATCGATATGGAGATTAACATTGTGTAAAACCAAGTGCTTCTGCTGATAAACATCCACACCGTTCAGGTTAATAACAGAACTGCCAGTCATATTCAGATATCTAATTTTAAAATTTGCCCAAAGGGCAGGTCTTTGATCGTGTTGAGTATGTAATCCATGTGTTCTGCAAGTCCGGCTTTGCTGATTGCCTTTTCCGGGCGATCGAGTCTAAAATAGGCTAGTAGAGTGAAATTTTCATCCCTGAGCTGAACGTAATCGGGTATTTTCGCAATTCCTTTTATCTTAATTACATACATGCGCATCAAAGTTACGAATTTTATTAGCGGTAACAACGAAGGAAAATATCAGCGGTGAGCTTACAATTCTCTTAGAAATGCCATGGTATCCACTCCGTCGGCATAGTCCCAGAGTTTCGGCTGCTGACTTTCTCCAAACCCGATTGTCTTTAAAGGGAGTGTTGCTTCCGAGACAATGCACTGGATCTGATCCGCTACATTGCCAATCTCCGCTGCCAGCTTATCAACTTCACCATATTCTTCATAATATAATACTGCCAATGGAGATGCCAGTCGTTTATCTTCTTTGACAAGTAAAAAACCATTGTCCAGGTGTTTATCTTGATTAACAAGGAAGATCGACTTATTATAATCGTAATTGTTATGGTATTTGTGATGATCGATCACCGGACTGAACTTTTCAATCGCTTCGAAAAGAGTTCGTAAATTATAGCCGGTCGGTACATATATCTTCGAAACATTACGGCAACCTAGTCCGAAATAGTCAAATATGTCATGCCCCAAACTCTCCAGCTGAGCTCTGTTTTCGTCGCCGCTCAGAACCGCAATGCTATTCCGGTTCTTCCTGATAATATGTGGTACCCTGCTAAAATAATATTCGAAGTAACGAGAAGTATTATTGCTGCCGGTTGCAATAACAGCATCGAAATCCTTTAAGCGATCCACATATTCTATCTGTTCAACGAAGCCCGGATATAATGCTATCAGTTGTTGAAGGATAAAAGGGATGAGCTTTTGATCCTGTGATGATAGTTTGATTAATGCTTTATGCCCGGAAGCAAGAATGCACAAAATATCATGAAAACCGACAAGGGGAATGTTCCCTGCCAGGATGAGGCCTACTGACCGCTGGCTTTTTTCGTCTTTAGAAATCCCCGGATTCTCCGGCCAACGCTCCAGATCAGTAGGATTCAGCATGCTTGCGATAGATTGAACAGCTTTAAGGGTATTTTCAGGACTAAACCATGCATTATAATGTTTGGCAGAATTTATCAACTCTATAAGTTGCTCGCCCGGATTCTTCAGAATCTGTCCTAATTCTGCAAAAGCATCTAATCGTAGTCTGTGTGTCAAAATCTCGCTCATCAAAAAAATATTACTTCAAATAATGTTATATTTGTATTGTTTTAGGCGATATCGCCATAAGTTTACAAAATTAAGGTTACAATTAGATTTTTATATAGAGATGGCAATTATAATCACCGATGAGTGTATTAACTGCGGGGCATGTGAGCCAGAGTGTCCAAATAATGCAATATATGACGCGGGTGCGGCATGGAGGTTTTCTGATGGCACCAGCTTACAAGGTATGATTGATTTTGGCGATGGAGCGACCGTGGATGCAGGGGAATCGCAGGCAGCAATATCTGACGAGGTTTATTATATCGTGCCCGATAAGTGTACGGAATGCGTAGGATTTCACGATGAGCCCCAGTGTGCGGCTGTTTGTCCTGTAGATTGTTGCGTGGATGATGAG
>CAZFQV010000403.1:0-2396 GCA_964521175.1 uncultured Sphingobacterium sp. | reverse complement strand
TTAAACATTTCGGCTTCCGTGAACGCACGCCCAGGTTTTGCAAGTACTAACACGCGCAGCTCACTCAAACCCTCCAGAGTGATCGTCGACAGATCTACCCGTCCCACCTGAAAGGCATCGCCAAGCGACTGCATTGCGTCATTTAATTGCAGGTCACTTAACTCACCATGACCCTCGGTAAAACCAATGAGCTGTTGTTCGCCGCTACTGATCTTTTTCAGCGTGCTGGCAAAGGCATACTCCAGGTTCTGCACAGAGTTGTTCAAGACCTCTTCGGGATTGGCTCCTGATTTACTTTGTAATAGCCTGACCGGCAGCTGTATGTTTTTATAAGTAACCAACGCCGCAGGAAAGATGATTTTCTGCGACATGCCTTCTTCCGTCCGAACGCTAAGGTTAGTCGGCTCAATACCTTTTTCCAGCAGCTGCTGATAGTTCTCTTGCTGGCTTTGATCATCCCCCGACAAGGGGTTCACAAAATCAAATTCAAGATTATTGTTTGAGTACGCCTTGAAATCTGTCAGTATATCAAAGACCGAGCTCCGCAGCCGCCTGAAACCCGCAGGAAGATTCGCTCCGTCGAGATAGACAGTTACCTGGATATTGTCTTCCAGGCTACCCAGAATATTACGGGTTACAGGCGAGAGGGTGTATCTCTTTTCACTGGTAAAATCAAAACGGGTGAAAATATGGGAAGAAATAATGTTGATGGCAATAAGAAGCAGTATGGTTATTCCGAGCCACTGCAGGTCCTTTCTCTTCTGATTTACCATTTCCGCCCTCCCAAAATGGTTTTAGTAAGCAGCAGAAAAAAAGCTGAAAAGCTCAGGAAGTATACCAAATCCCGGGTATCAAGCACACCACGGCTTATCGACTGATAATGCTGGTTGATGCCCAAGGCTTCAAGATAAATACTCAAACGTTGCAGACTCAGTATACTGCTCATCGAATCAAAACCACTAAAACTAAAGAAGCATAGAAATACAGCAATGGTGAAGGACACCACCTGGTTTTTGCTAAGCGCAGATGCAAACAAACCGACAGCACAAAATGCTGAGCCCAGCAGTAACAATCCGAGGTACGATCCAATAACCGCCCCGGTGTCTATATTTCCCTTGGTAATACCCAGCTGATAAACTGTGATATAATAAGTCAGGGTAGGTATTAAGGTGAGCGCTACTACGGCCATCGAGGCCAGGAATTTTCCCGTCACGATCTGCCAGTCACTGAGCGGCCGGGTAGCCAGCAGCTCGAAAGTACCGTCCTTTCGTTCTTCAGCCAGTGACCGCATTGTAATTGCAGGAATGAGAAATATAAAAAGGTAAGGAGCGATATTAAAAAAACGATCCAGACCGGCATAACCATAATCCAAAATCGCCGATTCCGGGAATACCCAAAGAAAGAGCCCGCTTACAACCAAAAAAACAGCGATAGTAATATAGGCCGTCAGCGAACTGAAAAATCCAGCGATTTCCTTATAAAATATAGCAGTCAATCCGTTGTAGTTTTAGTCAACATTAGAAAAATATCTTCGAGGCTTTTTGCCGGATGGCTGGCCTTCAACTGCTCCAGGTTATCGTTTGCGACTATCCTGCCCCTGTTAATGACGATCACCTGATCACATACGGCTTCTACTTCCTGCATAATATGAGTAGACAGAATTATAGTTTTGCTGCGGCCCAACTCCCTGATCAGGCTTCTTATACCCTGCACCTGCTTGGGATCCAGGCCTGAACCGGGTTCGTCCAGGATAAGCACCTTCGGGTCTGGCAGTATAGCCTGAGCAAGCCCCACCCTTTGCCGGTAACCTCGGGAGAGAGCGCCTATTTTCTTAGATTGTTCATCGCCGAGACCGGTAAGCGAGATTGCCTCATCAATACGCTGTCTTTTGCCGGCAATTTTATGGATATCGCAGATAAATGCAAGCGCCTCTCTCACGTACATCTCCAGATAAAGCGGATTGTGTTCGGGAAGATAGCCGATATTACGGCGCACATCTATGGCATGGGTATTCACATCAAATCCGCAGACGGTTGCGCTACCTGAACTTTGAGGGATAAAGCAGGTTAAAATCTTCATCGTGGTCGATTTTCCTGCGCCGTTCGGGCCTAAAAAGCCAAGCACCTTGCCGGGGGCGGCCTCAAAAGAGATCCGATCGACGGCCCTTTGAATGCCGTAGCATTTACTTAGCTCGGAAACGCTAATACTCATAGTCCAAAGTTACAGCTTATTTCCAGAAAGGCTACAGCCGGAAAGTCGGGGATTCTGTTCAATAACTCTTTTCCCTTATCTCAAATCTCTTTCTATCTTTGCCTTCGCTATGAGTAAAAACAACGACGAACTTTTTAAAAATGTAACATCACATGCCAAAGAATATGGTTTTGTGTTCCCATCCA
>CAZFQV010000402.1:0-2410 GCA_964521175.1 uncultured Sphingobacterium sp. | reverse complement strand
GTAATAAAATTTGCCGGGGTTGTACTTTTTTATATCTTCCTGAAGTCTGGTAAAAGACCTTGCCTGGCTCTCTGTCACGGGGAAGCCATTTCTAGCCAGATCCAGGGCTGGCTGTACCACTTCCTTCCAGCTTAACTTACCATACCTGGCATGCGCCTGAACCATCCCATCTACACTGCCGGGGACACCGGAAGCCAGGTGGCCATGCAGACTTTTGTCGGCAATAGCATTTTTCGCAGAATCCAAAAACATATCACGAAAAGCCTTTGCCGGTGCCTTTTCCCTAAAATCAAGGCTTGCAATCTCTCCTGTTGCTGAACGATAAACCATAAATCCTCCGCCACCAAGATTGCCTGCTGAAGGAAATACTACCGCAAGGGCAAACTTCATTGCTACAGCCGCATCGACGGCATTCCCTCCTTTTTTCAGAATCTCTAGCCCCACTTTAGAGGCAGCGGGATGTGCCGAAACAACCATCCCGTTACGGTATTGCCCGCTATTACTCTTTCCAAGCTGCCCACCCACACAGGAGATGAGAAAAGTCGAACATAGGACAAGCATTGTCATAGACAAAACCGCCCGGCGTCTATAATTATTCAACATTGCTATACAATCTTTCAATCTGTGGTTTATACTTTTGCAGGATCGCTTTTCTCCGCAGACTAAGTTTCGGTGTCAATTCGCCCCCGTCAATACTCCAATCTCCCGAAAGTAGCGCAATTTTTTTGACTTGCTCCCAGTGTCCAAACTCTTGGTTATAACGTGCTATCTCAGACCATATCTTTTCGATGACCCGGGGGTTTTTGATAATCTCTTCTTTCGAAGTATATGCAATATCTTTCTTCTGACACCATTTCTTCAGCACCGGAAAAGCCGGCAGCACCAGCGCCGCAGGGTAACGCTCATTCTCGCCAATTACGATAACCTGCTCGATAAAAACAGACTCCTTAAATTTATTTTCCAGGCTTTGAGGGGCAATATATTTACCCCCAGCTGTCTTAAATATTTCCTTCTTGCGATCCGTGATGCGAAGATACTCTCCGTCTACCAGCTCGCCTATATCTCCCGTGTGAAGAAAGCCATCCTCGTCGATGATGCCGTCACTCAAATCGGGTCTGTTATAATATCCTTTCATCACGTTCGGGCCCTTGCACAACACTTCCCCGTCTTCGGCAATTTTAACAATAACATCCTTAATGGCTTTACCTACGGTTGTAAACTTCGCTTCACCCTTACGCAAGCCGTTAACCGTGATCACGGGGGAGGTTTCGGTAAGGCCGTAACCTTCGAGAACCGGCATCTTAGCTGCCCAGAAAACTCTTGCAAGTCTGGGCTGGAGAGCAGCACCTCCCGAAACAATCGCCACAATATTGCCACCCAATGCATCCCTCCATTTGTTGAACACTAGCTTATTGGCAATCTTAAGCTGCAATTCATACCACAAACCATTTTCACCGTTCAACTCATATCGCAAACCAAGGTCTAATGCCCAGAAAAATAGTTTCCGTTTGACACCGCTAAGCTTCGAGCCCTTTTCGACAATGCGGTCATATACTTTCTCTAAGAGGCGAGGTACTGTAGTAAACCCGTGAGGCTTTACGTCGGCAATATCCGCCGCGATGGTATCCATGCTCTCCGCATAATAAACCGAGATACCCAGATAAAAATACATATAGAACACCATGCGCTCAAAGACATGCGACAGCGGCAGAAAGCTAAGAGCCTTCTTAAACGATGCAGGATACATGATAGCAGATCCAATTATATTACTCACCAGATTATTATGAGTAAGCATTACCCCTTTTGGGGTACCGGTTGTGCCTGAAGTATATATTAAGGTCAATAGGTCATGAGGCTCGATTTCTTGTCTGTATTTTTCAAGATCATCCATTTTCCCTCTTTTCCCCGATGCTATAACATCTAGCCAATGTGGTACACCCTCAAGCTTATCAAAGCTATAGATCAGAAAATCAGCCTGAGAAGAAGCTCGTACCGAAGTTAATTTATTGTATAAATTAATGTCAGACACAAAAATAATCTTGATTCCTGCGTCTTGGGTAATAAACTCAATATCATTCGCGGCAAGGGTGGGATACATAGGAACCTGAGTTGCTCCTATTTGCATGATTCCGAAATCACAGATATTCCATTCCGGGCGATTAGCTGACATGATAGCAACCTTGTCATTTTTTTTAATCCCCAGGGAGAGCAAACCCTGACTCAGCTCATCTACCTGCCCAATAAATCTATCGGTCGAATATTTTACCCACTCACCATTTACTTTGGCAGCAACGATATCCTCTTTATTATACTTTTCCTTCGAAAGCTGCAAAAGGTCAAAAACACGTGTTATCCCCGCCATGACGTTAAAAATTGATTAGCTGATGTAAGCTAGCAATTTAATATAAAT
>CAZFQV010000401.1:0-2410 GCA_964521175.1 uncultured Sphingobacterium sp. | reverse complement strand
ACTACCGGGGCCGGATGACAATTTTGGATACGATCAGATATTGTTTTAAAATCAAACTTATTTATCGCGCATAGTGTGGAGAAAATTTAAAATGGACAAAAATTATATGAATTAATTGTTCGCTCTTGATAGAAAGAAAAATGGAATAATAAAAACCATAGATTTTGAATAGCCAGGCGCCAGTAATCTTCAACGTACAAATTACCAGCCATATAACTAAGAAGATTGTCATTGTTTATTTTTTTCAAATTTGTATCTTGCGCGCTCTTTTAATTAATACATAAAAATACAGATATGGGAATAATGAGTTTTTTGCGAAACCAGGCAGGGATTATCATCGTTGGAGCTATTGGTTTTGCAATTATTGCTTTTTTGGTAAGCGATGCGGTCCAGATGGGGTCCTCGTTTATGTTTGCGGGTCAAACCGAAGTGGGCGTAGTTGATGGAGAACCTATTTCTATCCTGGATTTCAATACTCAGGTAGAGCAGAATACCAACAATTTTAAACAACAGATGGGTCAGAATACGCTGGATCCACAAATGACTTCCTATATTGTTGAAAACACCTGGAACCAGTCTGTATCAAGGATATTAATGGATAAAGAGGTCGAACGTCTCGGATTTCAGGTAAGCAAGAACGAGCTTAACGACCTGATTACCGGGAAGAACCCTGATCCGCAGATTCTTCAGAACTTTGGCGACCCACAAACCGGTGAGCTGAACAGACTTCAGCTGAATGCTTTTTTGGAAAACGTAAAGAATCAGGATCCGAACAGTCCGGTAAGTCAACAGTGGACTGCTTTTCTATTGAACATCCGGGAAAACAGATTAGCTCAGAAATATAATAACCTGGTGGTAAATAGTCTTTATGTAACCTCCTTAGAGGCAAACGAAGATTATAACCAGCGCAACAGACTGGCCAATTTTAAATATGTCAATCTGGAATACGGATCTGTGCCGGATAGCGAGGTAAAAATCACCGACCAGGATTATAAAGATTTCTATAACGAGAACAAGTCTCGGTTTAAACATCCTGAAGAAACGCGGACATTTGAATATGTGGCTTTCGACGCCAATCCTTCTTCGGCAGACTCTGCTGAGGTTAAAGAACTTGTCGATAAAACGGCCGCAGAATTTAAAGCAACTAATAACGACTCATTATTCGTCAGCATCAATTCTGAGACGAAGTTCCCGGTGAGTTATGTCCGCAAGGGCCAACTGGAACCAGCGCTGGATTCAGCTGTATTTGCGTCATCAGCAGGATCCTTCATTGGGCCGATATTTTCGAACGGACAGTACAAAATGGTAAAAGTTTTGGAAGTGAAGAGCGAACCAGATTCGGTAAAGGCCAGCCATATTCTGATTAACCCGGCGGTGGAGGGTGGAGTAGATAAAGCTCAGGCGAAGGCAGATTCTATCCGTAACCTTATCGCCAGGGGAGCAAGTTTTTCTGAACTTGCCGCTAAATTTGGTACAGACGCTTCCAAAGATAGTGGTGGAGAGCTGGGAACATTTGCGCGGGGCGCCATGATACCGGCCTTCGAAGATGCGGTGTTTAATGGAAAAACCGGTGATCTGAAAGTGATTACTACCCAATTTGGAGTTCACATCATAAAAATTAATAGCCAGATCGGTTCTGCCAGAGTTGCAAAAATAGCGATGGTTGATAAGTCGATGGTCAGCAGTAGTAAAACCCAACAAGACGCTTATGCTATGGCGACATCTTTTTTAAGCGTCGCCAAGGATGCTAAATCTTTCGATACTGAAGCTCAAAAGTCGGGTTACGTTAAGCTGATTGCTGAAAACGTGCTCGCCGCACAAGGCTCTATTCCAGGTTTGGATAATCCTAGAGAATTGATCCGCTGGGCTTTCGGAGCGGATAAAGGCGATGTTTCAAATCAGGTATTTGAAATGGAGAATAAATTTGTGGTTGCTAAGTTGGTAGATGTTTTTGAGAAAGGAACTTTACCATTGGAGCAGGTTAAAAAGCAGATTGAGCCAATGGTTCGGAATAAGGTAAAGGCGCGTATGCTCAAAGAGAAGATGGAAAAGGCTCTTACCGGATCCTCATCTCTAGACCAGGTTGCTCAGAAAGCCGGACGACCCATTACTCCGGTGCAAAATATCGTATTTGCTAATCCGGTTATCCCCGGCATCGCCCAGGAAAATAAATTAGTGGGAGCCGTGTTTGGGTCACAGCCAGGTAAATTATCCAGGATCATTGAAGGCGATAGCGGAGTGTACGTTTTCGTCGTGGATGGCTTTACTAACCCCGCACCCCTTACCAATGTATTTAAACAGAAGATTCAGGTGGCACAGTCGCTGATACAGCGCGCTCCCGGAGAAGCTTATAAGGCCTTGCATGATAAGGCTGAGATCAAGGACAACCGGGTCAAGTTCTTTTAACAGC
>CAZFQV010000400.1:0-2418 GCA_964521175.1 uncultured Sphingobacterium sp. | reverse complement strand
TAAGGAGGGCTAAGATTAGCTTTCAGAATGGTGAGATCGATGAACAGATTGCGAAGAATAATCTGAATAAAGTGATCAATCAGGCAGTCTTTGACCTGCGGGCTGCTCAAAAAAGGCTGCAGTCTGCGGAATCTGCATTTCAGTCATCCAAGGATGCATTTAACACAATTGAGAAGCGCTATGCTGTAGGGTTGGTTAATTCTCTGGATTTTAACCAGGCACAGACTAATTTAAACAAGGCAGAATTTGACCAAATTCAGGCAAAATATGATCTTATTTTTAGAAGTAAGGTAATTGATTTTTATCTGGGTAAGCCCTTAACTTTTTAATCAGAATCCCCCAATATAATAGATATGGCAAAGAAAAATAATACTTTAAAATATGTGCTCATCGGAGCCGGCTTGCTTGTGGTCGTGGCGATTGCCGGCAATAAATTAGGTTGGTTTGGGAAGGGCGATGTTATTCAGGTTTCGGTTGAAAAGGCAGCGAAAAGAACGATAATAGAGACCGTTTCGGCGAGTGGAAAGCTTCAGCCAGAGATTGAAGTAAAACTGAGTGCTGAAGTCTCCGGGGAAGTAGTTGAGCTGAAGGTAAAAGAAGGGGACGTGGTAAAGAAGGGACAGCTGTTATGTAAGGTACGTCCTGACGTTCTTCAGTCGGGCTACGACCAGGCGGTTGCTTCATTGAACAGTCAACGTGCTGCCCTGGCGAGTAGTCAACAGCAGTTAAAGCAGGCGGAGGCTAACTTTGCCAATACGGCCGCCAGCTTCAAACGGAATAAGGAGTTGTTTAGTCAAAAGGTGATCTCAGCAGCGGAGTTCGATGCCGCACGGGCCGAGTATGAGGCAGCGCGTGCCAGTCTGGAATCTACCAAGCAAAATGTTATAGGTTCCCGGTTTGGCGTTCAGCAGTCTGCTGCTGTAGTGAAAGAGGCAGGTGCTAACCTTGCTAAAACTACCATATATGCTCCTGTCGACGGAGTTATCTCGAAATTATCTATAGAATTAGGTGATCGTATCCTGGGTACCTCACAAATGGCGGGAACGGAAATCATGAGGATATCCAACCTGAACAATATGGAGGTAAGTGTCGATGTGAATGAAAGTGACATTAACCGGGTTTCTCTCGGAGATATGGCTGATATCGAGATCGACGCATTCCAAAGCCAGAAATTTAAGGGTCGGGTAACGGAAATTGCAAGTTCTTCGACGGTGGAGGGAACGTCTACAGACCAGGTTACTAATTTTGCGGTTAAAGTGCGTATTCTTCCAGAGTCGTATGAGAAATTATTGATGAAAGATAGCCCTAATCCCTCGCCGTTCCGCCCGGGATTGTCAGCAACGGTGGACATAAAAACGGAAGAGTTTAACGGTATGTCCGTTCCAATTCAGTCGGTAACGACCAGGGAGGAAAAGAAGGATGAAAAGGAAGGGAGTAGTGAAAAGAGCGCATCAACTAACCGCAGTGATGAAAAAGATAAGACAAAGAAAGCGGCAGCAGTAAAGGAATATGTGTTCGTTTATAAAGCTGGTAAGGTAAGTCAGGTTGAGGTTACCACCGGAATTCAGGATGACACTTATATCTTAGTTAAGAGCGGATTGAAAGGCGGTGAAGAGGTCGTGTCCGGCCCGTTCACGGCTATTTCAAAGAATCTTAAAGATGGGTCAGTAGTAGAGAAGGTTGATAAAGAAAAGCTGTTTGCCAGCGAAAAAAAGAAGTAATTCTTAAGAAATTGTTAACTTGTTCCGCTTATCCTCCTCAGCTAACCGAGGGCGGATAAGCGGATTTTTTATGTGCCAGATTCAAAATAAGATAGCGATTGTAGGAGGTGGTAGCTGGGCAACAGCTATGGTAAAGATCTTGGGAGATAACCTTGTTGACAAGGAGATTTTTTGGTGGATGCGGAATGCAGAAGCCATTGAGCATATCCGAAAATACAAGCGTAATCCGATTTACCTTAGTTCAGTGGAAACGAAGGTGCCTGATGAGAACATTGGATCCGATCTCAGCAAAATTATTTCTTGCGCCGATATGATCTTGTTGAATATTCCGGCAGCCTTTTTAAAGGAAGCACTTCAGGAAATAACAGAAGATGATTTAAAAGGAAAGAAGATTATTTCCGCAATCAAAGGTATTGTGCCGGAAGATAACCTGATCATCGGGGAGTTTATGAATATAAACTATAATATTCCGCTGGAAGATATCATTGTCATCGGTGGACCCTGTCATGCGGAAGAGGTAGCTCTGGAAAAACTGTCGTACCTTACCATTGCGGGGAAAGATACTGCACTAGCTGCTTCATTTGCTGCAATGCTTGATACGCGATATATAAAGACCAGTGTTTCTGATGATATTTATGGGACTGAATATGCGGCGGTACTCAAAAATGTCTATGCCGTAGCCAGTGGAATCTGTCAT
>CAZFQV010000399.1:0-2418 GCA_964521175.1 uncultured Sphingobacterium sp. | reverse complement strand
TGATCACATAAAGTACGCCTTTACGCCGAACTATTTTACAGTCGACACTGCGTTTTTTGATTGATGCTCTAACCTTCATCTTAGTTCTATTTATATCTATACGTTATTCTGCCTTTTGTCAGATCATAAGGAGACATTTCCAGCTTTACCTTATCACCCGGTAAAATCTTAATATAGTGCATCCTCATCTTGCCTGAAATATGCGCTATGATTTCGTGTCCGTTTTCCAGCTCAACCCGAAACATTGCATTTGACAATGCTTCCTTGATTACTCCGTCTTGTTCTATTGAAGCCTGTTTGGCCATATATTAATTTGATTTCTCTCTATCTGTCACTCCGGCAAGACAACAAGAAACCAGTTTTTTCTTAATCTATCTCTAAAACAACGTTTTATATCCTGGCTTCATCCCTATTTGCCCTATCGTAACAGGGACGCAAAATTAATTAAAAAATATTAAACTTTACGCTTTTTGTTCTAAAACTTCTTCGATCATGCTAAATGTCGAAAGGATGTCTGCTTTTCCCTTCTTTATTGCTACCGTATGTTCATAATGGGCAGAAGGCTTTTTATCCGTAGTACTTACTGTCCAGCCATCATCCCAAAATTTAACTTCTGCTCTACCGGCATTAATCATCGGCTCTATGGCGATGACCATCCCTTCTTCAAGCTTGATTCCTGATCCCCGCCTTCCATAATTTGGCACCTCAGGTTTCTCATGCAACTTCACCCCGACGCCATGACCTACCAATTCTTTCACTACTCCGAACCCGTTACGCTCGGCATGTTCCTGAATAGCGTACCCAATATCACCTACACGCATGCCTGAAACTGCCTTTTGAATACCCAAATTGAGACACTCTTTGGTTACACGCAAAAGTCTTAGCGTTTCTTCGTCTACATTACCGATTGGAAATGTATACGCCGAGTCGCCATAAAAATTGTTAAGCACTACACCACAATCCACAGAAACAATATCACCGTCTTTAATTACATAGTCACTTGGAAACCCGTGCACCACCTGGTCATTGAGCGAGATGCAAAGCGAATAAGGAAAACCATTATAATTTAAGAAGGCCGGGATACCGCCATTGTCGCGTATAAAAGTTTCTGCTAGTGTATTGAGCTCCGCTGTCTTGATCCCTTCTTTGATCACCTTGGCGACTTCAACAAGCGTTGCAGAGACAAGCTGAGAGCTTTTTCTGATCAGCTCAATATCCTCGGTAGACTTAAAAATTATTTTTGACATGAACGCTGAGCCTTAAATTACAGGACCACCGGAGGCTACCTGAGTGCGACCCTTAATTCTTCCTGTCTTCATTAAACCATCATAATGACGCATTAACAAATGACTTTCGATCTGTTGTAGTGTATCTAATACTACACCCACCAAGATCAGAAGCGATGTTCCGCCGTAAAAATGGGCAAACTGACTATTGACCCCCACGATAATCGCCAGAGCCGGAAAAATCGATATAATCGCCAGGAATATAGATCCGGGCAAAGTAATTTTAGAAATCACACCGTCAATATATTCACTTGTCGCTTTACCGGGCTTAATACCCGGAACAAATCCCCCGTTCTTCTTCATATCATCAGACATCTGCACCGGATTAATGGTAATTGCTGTGTAGAAAAAGGTGAATGCAATGATCATGAGTGCAAAAGTCAGGTTATACGCAAGAGAGGTATAATCACTAAATGAAGCCATGAATGACGACTGCGATGACGGAAAGAATGAGCTAATCGTCGTTGGAACAAACATGATAGCCTGCGCAAAAATAATTGGCATAACACCCGCAGCATTAACCTTTAAAGGTATATACTGGCGAACTCCCCCATATTGTTTCGTTCCGACTATTTTCTTGGCGTACTGTACCGGGACCTTTCTCACTCCCTGAACGATCATCACAGTAAACATAACCACTAAAAATAGTGCTGCTAGTTCCACAATGAATGATATTAAACCTCCCTGAGCTCCCATTCTGGAATTAAACTCAGAAAGTAAGCCGAAAGGCAATTGTGCAATAATACCCACCATGATAATTAGTGAGACACCATTCCCAATACCCTTGTCAGTAATTTTTTCCCCTAACCATACTATAAACATAGTAGACGCCGTCAATACAAACATTGAAGACACGGTAAACAAGGGCTCGGATATCAATCTCGCATCCACTGCTATCTGTGACTTGACATAGCCTATAGCCTGTAGAGCTGTGATAACGATTGTCAAGTATCTGGTAACTTGATTGATCTTTTTACGACCGCTTTCACCTTCCTTTTGTAGTTTCTGGAAGTAAGGAACCGCAATACCCAATAACTGCACTACAATAGACGCAGAAATATAAGGCATAACACCTAAGGCGAATATAGATGCACGGGAAAACGATCCTCCGGCAAACATATTCAACAATCCT
>CAZFQV010000398.1:0-2430 GCA_964521175.1 uncultured Sphingobacterium sp. | reverse complement strand
GCAATACCCCTGAAATAAAAGTATTGCTTCCATTACTTAAGCACGCTGGAAATAAGGTAGTTGCAATGACGGGAGAGCTGGATTCATTCCTGGCAAAACAGGCCGACTGGATAGTAAACACTCATGTCGAGCAGGAAGCCTGCCCCCATAACCTAGCTCCTACGACCAGCACAACTGCACAAATGGCGATGGGTGACGCTTTGGCAGTATGTCTTTTAGAATGCAGGGAGTTTACGAGTGCAGATTTTGCGAGATACCATCCCGGCGGTTCTTTGGGGAAACGATTATATCTGAAAGTTGGGGACTTAGCTTCCCAGAACGAAAAACCACAGGTCAATCCAGAAACAAGCATTAAAGACGTTATTGTAGAAATAACGAAAAACAGATTGGGAGCAGTAGCTGTTGTGGATCAAGAGATGCTCAAAGGCATCATAACTGATGGTGACATTAGAAGAATGTTGGAAAAATACCAAAATATGGATCAACTGACGGCAAAGGATATTATGGGGACATCACCCAAATATATAGGCAAAGAGGAGCTGGCAATAAATGCGCTTGAAATTTTACGTGCCAACAATATAAGTCAGATCGTTGTCGGCTCTGATAATAAGTTTGAAGGGTTTATCCATCTTCATGACCTTCTGAAAGAGGGCTTAATTTAGTGACGCAGAAGTAAATCGAGCCTTTTTCGGCAAGACAAAATCCTTTAAAAACTTTTAAAATAAGATACTCAAAATCTGCGCCTACCCTTACAAAGTAGTCGTAGCAGATGCAATTCCGGATGAGCCGGACATAAAAAAGCTAACTAATATGAAAAACCATTACGCCCTGATCATGGCAGGAGGAGTAGGCAGCAGATTCTGGCCGATAAGCCGCACGAGCTACCCGAAGCAGTTCATCGATATTTTGGGAACCGGCCAAACGCTGATACAGCAAACCTACCAACGATTCCTGAAAATAGTACCGGCAGAAAATATTTTCATTCTCACTAATGAGCTCTATGAGAACCTGGTGCTGGAGCAATTGTCAGGTATAGACAAGAGTCAGATTCTGGCTGAGCCAATTATGCGCAACACCGCGCCATGCATTGCCTATGGATCGCATAAAATTCAACAGATAAACCCTGACGCAGCAATTGTGGTTGCTCCGTCTGATCATTTAATCTTAGATACAGAGGCGTTTATCGAGAGTATCCGCCGCTCCTTAAAAGCTGCATCAGAAAACGATTATTTAATCACCCTTGGAATCAAACCGTCGAGGCCAGATACCGGGTATGGATATATTCAGTACAATACTCGTAAAATTCATAATGAATTTTACAAAGTCAAAACATTTACTGAAAAGCCGAACGAGGAGCTGGCCCGCACCTTTATCCAGAGCGGCGATTTCCTTTGGAATGCAGGAATTTTTGTATGGTCCACTAAAAACATTATTAGCTCATTTCAAAAATATCTGCCAGAGATTCATGATATTTTTAATGAAGGTGCGCGACACTATAATACGGAAAGAGAAAAGGAATTTGTACAGTCAGCCTTTACCCAATGCACCAACATTTCCATTGACTATGGAATAATGGAAAAGGCAGATAACGTTTACGTACTCCCTTCCGAATTCGGCTGGTCTGACCTCGGAACCTGGGCTTCGGTTTACGAACTTTCAGAAAAAGACTATGTAGGCAATGCGGTGAGTCCTACCGAGATGGTCATTATGCACGACTCATCCAATTGCATGGTGAACGTTCCTAAGGGCAAGCTTGTAGTTTTGAAGGGTTTGCATGATTTTATTGTTGTAGAAGCCAATAACACTTTGCTCATCAGTCCGCGAAACAGAGAACAGGAAATTAGACAGGTCGTTACTGACGTAAAACAACGCTTTGGTTCAGAGTTTATTTAGCTTTATTTTTTGTCGCACCGCTTCATATAATACAATACCCGTTGATACAGACACATTCAGGGACTCAATCTCTCCGAACATAGGGATTTTCGCGAGATGATCTGAAATACGGAGCAGCTCCGTAGAAACGCCGCTCTCCTCTGATCCCATGATTATTGCTGTAGGCACCAGGAAATCAGGCGTATACAAATCATCATTGGTCTTTTCTGTACAGGCCACCAGCTGCAATCCAGACTCCTGGAGAAACCGGGCCGTCCTGGCTAAGCTCTCATGTCTGCATATCGGAATTTTATACAATGCGCCAGCTGAAGTCTTAATCGCATCAGGATTGATCTGTGCGGCACCCTTTGACGGGACTATAATGGCATGTACACCTGCGCATTCTGCTGTCCTGCTAATCGCACCAAAGTTTCGGACGTCAGTGATCCCATCCAGCATTAAAATGAGAGGAACTTCACCCCGCTCATAAATAGCGGGTATGACGTCCTCTATCTTGGTGTAAACGATTGGTGATATAAACGTAACCACGCCCTGATG
>CAZFQV010000397.1:0-2438 GCA_964521175.1 uncultured Sphingobacterium sp. | reverse complement strand
GTTTTGTTTCTTTTGTGCTGCAGCAAAAGAAATGGGCCTCCGCGGCCAGGAGCGGAACAAATACTAATTCAACATAAAATTATCTTCAATACATTTGATAAATAAAACCTGTCGATTAAAATTGCTTTTCCGTTAAATTCAAATCTCCTGTTGATTGTACGATCTCATAATACGAGAAGTCTTCATTCGCCCAAAAGCTTGTCCCATATAAAATATTATTCCCAGAACTGATCGTAACCAGCCGATCAGATGAAAATTGTCTTTTCGATTCATCCCACACCAATTCGTCAGACTTGAAAGTCTCGCCACGGTTATTGGTCGCCACTACATTTTTTTTCAGTTCTACCGTCTTCTCTCTTTCCCTTCGGATAGCGTAATCTGCCTTTACTGTACTTGTTTCCTGCTGATTTAGGTCATAGAAAATTACTTCTACTCCCTTCTTCATTTCTATATAAGGGTTATCGGTTTTGTAATTAAGAAGTTCGGGAGTAATCATTTTGGCTTTAACATACGCAGAGTCACTGTATATGATCGTCACCCCGGTCGATTTATCAACCGGAATTTCCAGTTTCTTCTTAGAAATCTGTTCTACGTCACGAAGATCATTTTCACAGGCAGAGCATAATAATGCAAGGAGAAACGCTAAGACACCAGCTCTGCCTTTTAATAAGCAGGATATTAAGCGGTGCGCGTTCATGCACTATTCAATATAGGTTTTTTGGAACCATTTATCATTGAGTGTAAAACCCAGATTAATATTAATATAACGGTCGCGTACCAGATTATTAGCTTCTGTGCCACGTTTACCTAACTCGGTAGAAAGGTTAATCTTATAAAATGAGGAACGATTACTTGGCAGGGGAAAGCCGAAGCCAAAGGTCACTGCGTATTGTTTGATGTCTGTATTGCTCACATTTATAAAGGTCTTATCGTATTTAAAGCCTAAACGGTAGTCTACCAGACTCCAGTAGCTGTTAATAGACTCGGCATCGGGAGTAATTTGACCGCCCAGGGCAATACCAAAGCTGTCATTCAGGCCGGGATCCAGTGCTCCTATCCGGAAATCAGACCATTTACTGTAGGAAATGTCGGCTCCTACAAGCCATGCATTACTCTTCTGAATAGCAAAACCTGCGCTATGGGTTAATGGCATTTTCACCTTCTCAACCGCTCCCTTCAGGTAGAAAGTGCTATCGGCAACGGCAAGCTCATTGCCCAATACATCTTTCCGGTAACGGGTAGTTACCACATCCTTGCGGGAATTGATACTGTTGTTAGAACTTCCGGCGTACCCCAGGATCAGGCTGGTTGTTGTACCCATAGGGATAGAATACTGAAGTCCGTAATCAATACTGAAGCCACCGATTGAACTCTGATACTGGGTTCTGGAATTAAAGGCAGAAAAGTCGCCGGGGAATTCAATCGCCCTGCTCTCTTTAAGGCTCCCGAAAAGATAGCCCAAATTAAAGCCTAGACTTAGATTATTGCCTATCCTGAAGCCATATCCGAGATAGGCCTTAGACATGCCGCCTTCACCACCATATACATAGTCAACTGCATTGGTATCCAGCACAGCGGTGTTTTTAAACTGATACCCAAGATCGCTATAAGGCACCAGTCCGAAGCTCATTGCCGAGAACTTGTTCACCGGAATCCCAAAGGTAATATGACTGAGGGTGGAGTTAAACTGGCTTTGACCATTCACTCCGTTTTTGCTTAGCTTCCGCAGATCCATAGATGCCCCGATATCGAAAACAGTGAGGTCAAACGTAGAATACGATGCGGGGTTAGCGAGATTTACATTGTCATATAAGCCCGGCTTGCGGATACCCATGCTCAGCCCGCCTATCGCCCGGGTCTGAGGCAAAAAAGACCCTTTTAGATCGCCCAATCCAAAATGAGAATAAGGCGAGCTAGAGGTAACCTGAGCTGAAGAGCTGAGACCCGCCGCAAGCATTACAAGAAGAAATATATTTTTAAAACCCTTTATCATTGTTGATGAATAACTTCGTTTAAACCAATAAGAACCAAATCAGGTTCGGTTTTTAAAGTGTGCGCAAAGATGCTACTTTTAAATTTTGTATCAAAAAAAATCGCATCCCCTCCACATAGTATGGTCTGAAGGTCAGCGTATTGCAAATTGTAGTTTTCAATGAAGCCTTTCAGCTCATATAAAGCTCCATTCATCGCTCCGGAGAGCATGGATGTTACGGTGTCATATCCCTCCGACTCATTAAAATCAATCACCTCAACTGAAGGAAGTCTGCCTGTAAAGCTATGCATGGCCTTTAGTCTCATTTTTATCCCCGGTGATATGCTCCCTCCGCAATAAACACCTGATTCGTCGATGACATCATAAGTGATACAGGTGCCGACGTCGATGACCAGGCAGTTTCTGCCTGGGAACAAGGTCTTTGCCCCTATTATGCCTGCCAGCC
>CAZFQV010000396.1:0-2439 GCA_964521175.1 uncultured Sphingobacterium sp. | reverse complement strand
TCCGTAAGCGGCTGGCCGAGCGATGTATACTGATTCTCAACCTCCTCTCGAAGGTCGTGCCTGAAGGCGACGATCAATGCAAGGGATGCCTTTTTGAGCGCCTCCTTTTGTAAATCAGAAAGTGGGGAATTCTGATAAATCTGCTCCAGTTGTGCGCATAATCGATGTAGTTCAGAATCATCGGCGCCGTTCATGAGGCGGACTTGACACGTGTTTAACAAAAACAGAGATTCGTTGTTCATGTGGAAAGCGCCGTCAAACTGGCTCGAACGGTACCCGCGGGTCGCGGACAGCAAGGGACACTTGCCAACGGACAGACCAACCTCAAACAAAGATTCCATATGATCCAATATCACCCCCATAAATCGTTGAATGCCACACTGGGTATTGCCATCGCCGCGAGCCTGCTCGCCGCCGCCACGCTCCGTCCCGCGCGGGCCGAAAATCCCGTTACAGATCCTCCCGCGAATCCCTCCACAACAGAAACCCAAAACGCCGAAAAGAAAGAAGCCGTAAAGGCGATGGAATCGTGGCTGCATATCGTTGACAAAGGGGACTATGCAAAGAGCTGGAGCGAAGCCTCCGCCGTGTTTCGGGGTGCGGTTTCCTCCGAGCAATGGACTGCGGCCTGCGGGAGCGTGCGCGGGCCGCTCGGGCAATTGAAGGCAAGGAAATTGGCCTCTGCGCTCTATCAAACCAGCGTCCCTATGCCCGGTGGGAAAGTGCTTAAGGGTGACTTTGTCATCGCCCAGTTTGAATCCACTTATGACAACCTGAAATTTGCCCTGGAAACCGTCACCTTTGAAAAGGATAAAGACGGCGCCTGGAAAGCCTCCGGCTACTATATCAAACCGAAGCTTTAATCAGAACGGTTCTTTGAGTTAAGCGTTGGCAGCCAAAAGGCGCTGCCTGTCACACCGGCTCGATGTGTACCAGCGCGTCGCGGATGGCGGGGTTCATCGCGCGCAAGCGATCTTTGACGGCGTGGGCGATGCGGTGGCCTTCCCTTACGTTCAGGCTGCCATTCACGCGCACATGGATGTCCACGTAATACTCAAACCCCATCTTGCGAACGTAACATTTGTCGATCGCCTCCACCCCGGACACCGTGATGGCCGCCTGCCGGATGCTCTGGCGCACTTCCGGGGGAGGGGCGGTGTCCATGACTTCCTGAAGCGCGGGAATCAATAACCGCACTCCGTTGAAGGCGATCAAGGCGCAGGCTGCCAGGGCGGCATAGTCATCGGCCGGTTCATAGCCCGGTCCGCCGATGAGGGCGATGGAAATGCCGATGAACGCGGCGATGGAAGTAAACGCATCGGCACGGTGATGCCAGGCGTCGGTTTCGACCGCCGTGCTCCCCTTGGCATGGACGATCACCATCCGGAAAAGCGTTTCCTTGACGATCACCACCCCGACGAGGACGACGAGCGTAAACGGCTTGGGGCTGTGATGCGGCGTCAAAATCTCACGCACGCTTTCCACTGCAAGGCCGATGGCGGCGGCGAGCACGCCCAGAGCGACGAGCGCGGCCGCGATCGGCTCCGCCTTGCCGTGTCCGTAGGGGTGCTGCTCGTCGGGCGGTTTTTCGGCGAGTTTCAGGCCGCTCCAGATCACCAGCGAACCGCCGATATCAACCATCGATTCCACCCCGTCCGCGATCAGGGCATAGGCATTCCCCAGCACCCCCGCCGTGATCTTGACGGCGGCCAGCACCGCGTTGACCAAAATGCCAAGCAGCGCGAGGCGTTGCCCGGACTTCTGGGCCGCGCCAGGAAGAAGCTTGGGATCGGGTTGTGAGACCGACATGGTCGAAACCTCGCGGTTTTTGGGCACGCGATCAAGCGGATTGGCAAGCCGATCCGCGATTGACCTGCGAGGTTGCGGGGAGCACCCTCGATCCAGGGAAATGCGCTTTTCAAATCCAAACTCTTTTTTTTAGAAAAACCGATGAAAACCACCGCCATTTATCATCAGCACGGGAACCCGCTGGATGTGCTCCGGGTCACGCAGGTTGACCCGGGGACGCCAGGACCGGGCCAGGCGCTTGTGACGCGCATCCTGGCTCCGATCAACCCTGCGGATTTAAATGCCATCGAAGGAACCTACCCGATCCGCCCCCCGCTTCCGGCGGTGCCCGGCGTGGAAGGGGTGGGCGTGGTGGAAGCCGTCGGCCCCGGCGTGATGGAACGAGCGGACGCCACCGGCATCAAACCGGGCGCGACGGTGCTCCTGCCGCACGGTTACGGCACTTGGCGCGAGGCGGGCGTTCTCGCAATAGATCAACTCACGGCGGTTCCCGAAGGCGTTCCGTTCCGGGAAGCGGCGATGCTGAAAATCAACCCGGCCACGGCGTGGCGGATGTTGCACGATTTCGTCCCGCCGGAACCGGACAAACCGGGCGCGTGGGTCATCCAAAACGCGGCCAACTCGGCGGTG
>CAZFQV010000395.1:0-2469 GCA_964521175.1 uncultured Sphingobacterium sp. | reverse complement strand
AATAGCTTATGAATATTGTAATAACAGGCGCCAGCAGTGGCGTAGGATTTGAAGCGGTATTGGAATTAACCGCTGCGGGCGACCATCATGTCATTGCGCTGGCACGATCAGAGAGCAATCTCAACAAATTGCAGGAGATTGCAAAGGCCTTAAATCCGGCCTGCAAATTATATACTGCCAAGTTTGATATCGTACATGATGACTATGAGACGGCGCTGGTGCCCTTTATTCATGAACGAATACAAACCGTCGATATCCTCATTAATAACGCAGGGTCACTGATCAATAAGCCTTTTATGGAACTTTCGCAACTGGATTTTGTCGAGATGATCCAGAACAATCTTCTCGGACATATCAAGATGATCCAAAATCTGGTGCCGCTGATGCCGGCCAACAGTCATATTGTAAACATTGGCAGCATGGGCGGCTTCCAGGGGAGTGAAAAATTTCCGGGTTTGTCGGCTTATTCTGCCAGTAAGGCTGCATTGCATACGCTCACCGAGTGCCTGGCAGCAGAGCTCAGAGAACGGGGAATCAGCGTAAACTGCCTGGCATTAGGATCAGCACAGACGGAAATGCTTGAAAGAGCTTTTCCCGGTTTTAAGTCGCCGGTTATGGCTTTCGAAATGGGTAAATATATTGCCGACTTTGCGCTGACCGGCAACAAGTTTTTTAATGGTAAAATTATTCCGGTAGCCCAGACGAGTCCGTAAATCTGGCTACAGCATGATGACGAGCTATAGCGATGATGAATTAACGAGGTCCCGATCGGGCATCCCTAAAAAATAATGATATGAAAAATGTACACCCTCTCCTACTGATATTCTTAATTCTCGCATCCTGTCAGAGTGAGCCCTCAAAGGATAATGATGACAGTACATTATCCGCTGCGGCGCGCTTAGATGCTTCAAAAACCCTGGTGGTGCCCTGGAAGATTGAGATGAATGATAGTACCCACATGATGGAGCTTCGGAAGGATCCTGCAGCAGACCTGACTAATCTGGGCCCGAAAGACATAGTAGATGCACTAAATCTGAAGTATCCTGATATCAAACTAATCTGGGACAAACAGGAAGAGCATAAGGCGCTGGTGCGCATTGACGATGCCACCTTCCTCACTCAGGCTTCGGGAACCGAGGGGGCTCAGGCCTATCTTGCGGAGGTAACCTATTCGCTGACCGAGCTACCCGGTATAGAATCGGTTGTATTTAGCTTTAAGGAAGGCGATCATGCGCGACCGGGCGTTTATACCCGGAAAAGTTTTGCCGGCTTTAATTAGGCGGGAATAGCTCCGAAAACTGATCACTGATTTCATTCGGGCAATCAAATTCCTGAATAGCCTGTAATCTGCGGAATGAGGGTAAAGAAGAACGGACAGACAACTTGCCGTGGAGCCATTTAGGTAGTCTCGGAGTATTTGAAACCCCCAGCATGGCTTATGCAATATATGCTCCCTGCTATCACTACCCTTCTGCTGCCGTACAGATATTCCCGTCCAAACGCCTTTGGTAAAAATGGGCAGAAGCCTTTACTCCTGCCCTCTCATCTGAATCTACTCCTGCTTTTTGCCGAGCATGAGTACCTCGCTCACCATGACCTCAGTGATATATCTTTTCACCCCTTCTTTGTCGGTGTAGCTTCTGCTGCTAAGCTTCCCCTCAATGCTCACCTCCGAGCCTTTATGGAGGTAGTTTTCGGCGAGGCCCGCCAGCCGATCCCACATCACCAGGTTATGCCATTGCGTTTCCTCCACTTTTTCTCCTTTGTCGTTCTTGTAGGAGTCTTTTGTTGCCAGGGTGGCCCTCGCCAGCCTCTTCTTTTCTCCGATCACCCTGATCTCCGGATCTGCGCCCAGAAAGCCCGTCAGGCGCACACTGTTTCTTAAATTACTCATGGTAAAAATTTAAATTAACGATTAACGAACACCTCTCTATAAGGGAGAAGCGACAATACGAATTTGCCGTTTGCTGTGAAAAATAACCGGAGGATAGACGGATAGATCCGTTTATACCTGATTTAAATTGGTTTGAGTAGATTCATGTCGCTTTGAACCTATGAAAACATGGAACGTGAATGCTTAGATTGCGGCAGCCCCATCCGGGGGCGTAGCGATAAGAAATTCTGTGATGACCAATGCCGAAGTAATTATAATAACCGGCAGAAGGCGGGACATAACTCGGCGCTTCGATCCGTGAATGCCATCCTGCGAAAAAACCATAGCATCCTCAGCCGCCTCTGCCCGGGTTCTAAAACCCGGATTAAAAAAGATGACCTTCTACGCAATGGCTTCGACTTCAGTTATCACACTCATTTCCACCATACGCAAAGTGGTCATGTCTATTATTTCTGTTATGACCACGGATACCTCAAACTAAACAATGAGACGTTCCTGATCGTCCGGAAAAGCGGATAAGCAATAAAACAATGGAAATAAAAAAGCAGCGGCTTCGGCATTTACAAGAGCCGATC
>CAZFQV010000394.1:0-2475 GCA_964521175.1 uncultured Sphingobacterium sp. | reverse complement strand
CGCATAAAAACTTCCATTTAGAAGTTTCACCGGGATGATATCGACAAAATCAGCATAGAAAGGATATTTAAAATTAAATTGACTGAGGCAGATATCGGCATCCTTATCCAGGAGGTATATCTTAAGATTGATCATCTCGGGGTAATGGCTAAGAATGATATTCTCAAGAATGAACTCTTCGGCGGCCTGGGTATAACCTACTATCGCAATAGCAGCGCCATCTTCCTGCTCGACCTTAATATACTGATGTGGAGGATACAGATCATAAATTTTACGAGCTGCCAGCTGCCAGACATTAAACGTTTCCAGATCATAGTCCTCATCCTGATTATGGATATCGAGGTAATCCTTTAAAATATTGATATTATTATTATCTGAAACGTGAAGCAAAATTTTAAGCGACCCTTCTATTTCTTTGGTTTGCCGGTAAGATAGGATCTCGTTTGCGATTTCCATGTTTTCTTGATCAGTATCGCCGGCGATGATACAGGTCTTTGCCGACGCCAGCCCGGCATCGCTGATGGTTTCGCCATCTCCACCGTTTCCGTATACCACGAGTCCTCCCGACTTTTTAATCTGGTAAAGAAAACTGTTTTCTTTATCTGGTTCTACCACAACTACCTTATGTCCCTTTTTCAAAAGCTCGGTGGCTATTTTCTGACCGACAGTATTTAAGGAAAATACGACGATATGGTCTCTATATGTAAACCGGATTTTGGTGATAACATAAACGTTGTGAACCTGATCAAAAACTAATGAAAACACACCCAGGCCAAACAGGATCGCGGCAAGATACTGAGCGATAAGCAGAAAGGTACTTCCCGGAACAGGATCAGCATTGCCGACCAGGAATAGACAAAACGTAGAGTAAACGGCCCCAAAGAAGCTAAAATCCTCACCTGTTGTTTCTTGAAATCCGAGGACACCAAGTATGAAAACCAGCAAAACCGACAGGAAGATAAGAATGAATTTGATTTTGGCTAGTCTGCTATTGGTTTGAGCACTCATTTATTTATTTTTCCTTAAAAGTGCAAAAAGCTGGGGGTTTAATAAAATATAAATTGAAAACTAAAAGTTTTTCCCTCTTGTCAGAGCAATTAATGAAAGCAAAAACCCGCCTGCTATGTTACTAATGAGATATTTACTTTCCAGGCTCCTGTTTTCTACGATAAATAAATAGATGTAGGCTTGTTATTAATATTTTTATTAATAAATTTATTAACAAAATGCGTGCTTTCCATAACTGAAAGTACATAATCATTCGGCCATGTCGTATCAAAAAAAGAGTGCCACCAAAACAATTTCTAATAGTTCTGTAGGAGACCTTCTTTCAGGACCAAGAGGACTAAGCAATCCTGCAGTGCCTGCCTTGCAAAGACAGGCAGACGAAGAAGAATTGCAGATGAAAAAGTCGCCGGTGCAGCTGGTGGAGGAAGAAGAGCCTCTGCAGGGCAAGTTTGAGCCCGTTCAACGTGAAGCAGTAGAGGAAGAAGATCCCATGCAGCTTAAAGCTGTGGTTAAACCATAACGTTTATCTGCCATACGAAATGTCAGAAAAGAAAAATAGCGTTAGACAGACAGCAACAAAGCCTCGTTCTTCGGCAGAAACGGTTTCTGGATCAGGAAAGTCTTTTCCAGCCATTCGTTTTACTTCTCCGGACCGAACCGGAGAGAATCTCACGTCCCAATTTAAATCAGTACCTAAACGAAATACCCGTGCAGCTTCGGAAACACCAAGTCTGGCAAAGCAGAATAACACGGGTATGCCTAATGATCTTAAATCGGGTATAGAGTCCATGTCGGGTTACAGCATGGATGATGTTAAGGTTCATTATAATTCGGCTCAACCGGCACAATTGCAGGCTCTGGCGTATGCACAGGGCACGGATATTCATATTGCGCCGGGGCAGGAAAAACATTTGCCTCATGAGGCATGGCATGTAGTACAACAGAAACAGGGTCGGGTAAAACCGACTCTCCAGATGAAAGAAGCGGTGCCAGTCAATGATGATGTAGGGCTTGAAAACGAAGCAGACACCATGGGGGCAAAAGCATTGATTCAAGGGCGAACAATTCAAAAAATGGAGGCTATTCAGTCGGCAACAAATACCATTGCTGTCAAAGAAGAAGTAGCCCAAAGGCAAACAATACAGAGGAGCGTAGAAAGTGAAGCTGAATTCCAGCAACAAAATGCTCCAATGATCAATATGATTACTAACGCTTCGGGGGTACTCGCCACTATTCCCTGGAGTACGTTAGCGGCTGGTACAGATTCTATCGGATCAGGAGCGACAGTCACCGGCATAGTAGGTTCGTTGACCGGCCTTGGCGGGACTGCTGCGAATAAAATCAAAGGCGAAGATAAACCTGATCTGGCCGGCGCGGCCGGAGATATATCCCTGGGTATTGGGGCGTCGATCACCTCCCTGGTGAAAAGTGTATTTGCTATTAAAGCAATTTATAATACCGCCAAGG
>CAZFQV010000393.1:0-2478 GCA_964521175.1 uncultured Sphingobacterium sp. | reverse complement strand
TTTCTGTTTTGCCCTGGTTTCCGTCTTCGGGATTTAAAAGATCTTTTATTTCCATCTAGTCTATTTTTAGCTCCTGTGTTTTAACTTTCAGGGTCAAAAGCACAACATTTTCAACATGCTGGGTATGCGGGAACATGTCTACCGGTCTGATTCTGATTACATCGTATTTCTCCTTCAATGAAAAGATATCTCTTGCCTGGGTCGCTGCATTGCAGCTGACGTAAACAATTTTTTTGGCCTCCATCTCCAGGAGACGATTTACCACTGCAGGATGCATACCGGCCCTCGGAGGATCTGTTATTATAACATCGGGCTTGCCATGTTCGAGCATGAAATCGGCGTTTAAAATATCCTTCATGTCACCCGCAAAAAACTGAGTGTTTTCAATGCCATTGATTTTAGAATTGATCCTGGCATCCTCAATTGCGGCAGGAACGTATTCGATACCGATGACTTTTTTTACACCAGAGGCTATGAAGTTGGCAATCGTGCCAGCCCCTGTATAGAGATCGTAGACTAGTTCATTGCCCTGAAAACCAGCGAAGTCTCTGGTGATTTTATAAAGCTCTACGGCCTGGGCAGAGTTAGTTTGATAGAATGACTTTGGCCCGATTTTAAATTTCAGTCCATCCATGTTCTCGAAAATATGGTCCCTGCCTGAGTAAACATGTATATCCTGATCGAAAATAGTATCATTTTTTTTCTGATTAATGATATACTGCAGGGAAGTTATTTCACTGAAACGGGAAGCGATGAAGGCCATCAGCCCCTGGACCTCGTCTTCTTCAGGATAAGCGAATACGACGATCACCATCAGTTCCCCCGTGCTGGAAGTTCTGATAATCAGGTTCCTTAAGGTGCCCTCATGATTGCGAAGGTTATAAAAGGGGATTCCGTTTTCAAGTGCATATTGACGTATTTCATTTCTAATGCTATTGGAAGGTTCAGCCTGTAAATAACATTGTTCAATGTCCAGTATTTTATCGAAACGTCCGGGGATATGATAACCTAAAGCACTCATTCCCAGTCCGGTGCCTGCTTTCATATCCTCTTCGGTAAGCCACCGTTTGTCAGAAAACGTATACTCCAATTTATTACGGTAAAAGCGGGTATTTGCTGAGCCCAGGATAGGCTCCATTCCTGTCAGCGCTACTTTAGCTAACCTTTCCAGCGCATCACTCACGCTTTTTTGTTTGAAGTGCAACTGTGCTTCATAGCTGAGGTGTTGCCATTTACATCCGCCACAGGTTCCGAAGTGCTGACAAAATGCTTCCGTGCGATGGGTTGAGGGTTGCACAAGGCGCTGTATTTTGCCCTCAAAGAACTTTTTCTTCCTTCTTACTAGTTCCACATCGACAATATCACCCGGAATCGCCTTATCGATGAAGATAACCAGGTCATCCGATTTTCCCACCCCTCTGCCTTCTTCGGCAATATCCGTGATTTCTATGTTCTGCAGGAATTTTTTATCCGCGGGCAATTTTTTCATGAAAGACAAAATTAAAGAAATTTACATTAGCGAGGCCATGGGTAGTTTGTGGGTTCGCTGAGATCCTGTTGTTGCAGTTGATGGCTCTTCACGAGAATGTTCTACAGGGAATTATCGCTTTTAACACAGAATTAACCGACCTTAATCCACGCAACTTTACTTAACAGCGGCTTTCACCAGATAAGGAAGGATCTCTTTCTGGAAGGAGATAAAATTCTTCCTCACATCCGAATCGCTGACCGAGGTAAAAGCGAAAGAAAATACAATACTTTTACTTGCTTTAATGAGGAAGCGCAGACGCTCAATATGATCGTCGGCTTTAAAGAGTTTGATCTGGTTAAACGATTCCATCAACAGGTTTTCGAGATCGTCAGAGAGGGTTTTTAGAAATTCCTGGGAGTTCGCAGACTCGCGAATGAATTCCCAGCCAATAAACTCATTACAGATAGTATAGGATAATCTGCTGGTTTTCAGTATTATACTACTCAGATAGGCTTCTTCATCCAGATCTTCGGAAGGGTTGTGAATGATCTCATGGACACTATGCTGGATATATTCCATCAGGATGGCCTGGAGCAGCAATTCCTTACTCTCAAAATATTTATAGATCGTAGCCTTTGCAATCTTTGCCCGTTTGGCGATCTCATTAACACTGGTTTTGTGATAACCATATTTACGGAACAGATCCTGCGCTGCTTTTTTTATACTTTCTTTAATTTTATCGACTTCCATTGTTAATTGCTTACCGGCCAGGTAAAATTAGTAATTATTGCCTGGTATTCTTTTAAGGATTTTTTGTCGGGAATCTATGTTCGACTCTCATTTGTTACGAGTTCTACAGCTCGATGACATCTTTCTCATGCTGTAAAAAACCAGCGTTATTATGTCTGAGATACACTCAGATAGTTTCCGATTGGAATTGCCTTAAGAAACGGACATCATTCTCCGAAAATAAACGTAGATCTTTGATCTGGTATTTGAGATTTGCA
>CAZFQV010000392.1:0-2482 GCA_964521175.1 uncultured Sphingobacterium sp. | reverse complement strand
TGATCCTGAGGATAATGCTGCCGCAGCTGGTGGTATGCCTCCAATGGGCGGCGGCGGTATGGGCGGTATGATGTGATCAGTCCGTTCCGGCTTCCTGTTAAGCAGGAGATATAAGTGATAAACCCTTCCTTTCGGAAGGGTTTATTTTTTTAACAGACCTTCAGTTGGCGTTTGCCAGGCTGAAGATGCTTTACCCCGGGCACAGCGAAACGGGAATATATCGGCATCTATCTCTCCATTTCGAACAGGCGCACTATATTCTTAAGAAGAACTTCTTTGACATCGTCCATACTCACTTCATAACCGAGTTCTCTCTTCATGGAAGTAACATCCTTATCCTCTATTCCGCACGGAATAATATTCTTAAAATAACCTAGATCAGGGTTTACATTCAAAGCAAAACCGTGCATAGTTATCCACTTGCTACACCGCACGCCTAGCGCACAGATCTTTCTGGCATTGGTGTTATCAGCATCGAGCCACACCCCTGTATATCCCGGATAACGGCCCCCGACGATATTGTAACTGGCAAGCGTCTGGATCACAGCCTCCTCTAAGGTCCGTAAATAAAGATGAATATCAGTGAAAAAATTATCTAGATCGAGGATAGGGTAACCAACCAGCTGCCCCGGACCATGATAAGTTATATCCCCGCCCCGATTGATCTTATAAAACTCTGCGTGATTCTCTTGGAGCCCCTCTTTATCGAGCAGCAGGTTCTCAGGAGCTCCACTTTTACCCAAGGTATAAACATGCGGATGCTCCACGAAAATCAGATGGTTCGCTACCGGCGCTTTATTAAGTCTATCCCTATTCGCAATCTTGGTTTGGACTGTAGCAGCGAAAATCCGCTCTTGCCTTTCCCACGCCGCCTCATAGCCTAATAGTCCCCAGTCTTCAAAAATAATTCTCTTATTCTTCATGATCATCTGAGACATAACCAATCATGTAGCCATCGAATTTATCATAACTCACTCTAAATTTCTTAATGCGCGTACCGGTATTCAGGCTGGCTTCAAAAGAACCGCCGCCAGTATATTCAAAAGGGTCAATCCTGATATGGTCCAGGAAACTGATATTCTTCTTCCCATTGAGCTTATATATCGCTTCCTTGGCGCACCAGCAAGCATAAAGTTGTTCAACACGATCATTTTTACTGATAAAAGAAAGCTCGGTGGCATCCATAAACTTACGTGCTATCCTTTCTATTTTATCCTTAATGATTTCGATATCTATTCCCACCGCCTTTATCCTGCTGATCATCACGGCAGCATAATCATACGAATGACTCAGCGAAATAAAATGAGGAAAGTTGGTCAAATAAGGCTTCCCACTCTCATCAATCCGGCAGTCAATATAATCATCGGTATGCATCATCCTACGCAACAGCACTCTGGTACTAAGCCAATGAAGGTTTCTCTTCCCATTATTTAAAGAATCAAGATACGATATCTCATGATCCTTCAGCTGCAGCTGCGCAAACAGCTCTTCGGGCGTTTCTTCGATCTTCCATACTGAAAAAGAAGTAAACTGATCAATATCCTTATGATAAGCAAGTGCCATTCTTAAAATTAAAATATCTTCAAAACTATCTCAAATAAATCATAATTTAGGCGAGATCTTACGCTATTTTATGATACTTTCTGATAAACTCATCCTCGAAGAAATTGAAAAAGGAAATATTATTATTGAACCCTTCAAAAAGGACTGTCTGGGAACAAACTCTTATGATGTACACTTGGGAAAGTATCTAGCCACTTACAGAAGCAGGGTTCTTGACGCAAAGATACACAATGAGATCGATCATTTTGAAATCCCAAAGGACGGCTTTGTGTTACATCCCCATACCCTTTATCTGGGAGTAACACTGGAATACACCGAAACACATCGACATGTGCCTTTCCTGGAGGGTAAATCAAGCACCGGCCGACTGGGAATTGACATTCACGCGACCGCGGGAAAGGGTGATGTAGGATTCTGCAATACCTGGACACTTGAAATATCATGTACCCAACCCGTGAGGATCTACGCAGGTATGCCTATCGGGCAGCTAATCTATTTTGTAGTTGACGGCGACGTGGATATCATGTATAATACTAAGAGAGGAGCCAAGTACAATAATAAAACCACCAAGCCCGTTGAAAGCATGATGTGGAAGAATTCTTTTTAAGAAGACCCATACTTAATATCCTATAGGACAATCGAAATGCCCTGATTTTTTCGTATATTGAGGTATTTCAGCATAAACATAAATGTTACCGGGGGCTGAAAATCTGTATGAAAAAGTCAGTTCTCATATTAATCCCTTTAATAATTTTAGCTTTCGTGTCCGGCTTTACACAGCAGGATGAGGTGCTGAAGAAGATATTAAATCGCATTGAGCAATATCGTTCCGGCTATCCTCAGGAAAAAGTTCATCTTCACTTCGATAAGCCCTATTATGCCATTGGCGACAATATCTGGTTCAAGGCTTACGTGGTCA
>CAZFQV010000391.1:0-2485 GCA_964521175.1 uncultured Sphingobacterium sp. | reverse complement strand
TACATCGAAGACCAGTCGGCCCCGGACATCAGCTTCGCCTGGCAGGGCGGGGAGCCGACATTGCTCGGGGTGGATTTTTTCCGCAAGGCGCTTGTCATCCAGCAAAAATACCGCAATGGGAAAACCATCTCCAACGCGATCCAGACCAACGGGACTTTGCTCAACGACGAATGGGGCCGCTTCCTCGCCGAAAACCGCTTCCTCGTGGGCCTTAGCATCGACGGTCCCGCCCGGCTCCACAACATTTACCGCAGAGACAAACAGCAAGGGCCGACATTCGATGAAGTGATGAGGGGTTGCAGCGTGTTAAAAAAATACCGGGTTGATTTCAACACGCTTACGGTCGTCAACCGCGAAAACTCCAAAAAACCGCTGGAGGTTTATCACTTTCTCAAAGAAATCGGGTCGGGGTTTATCCAGTTTATCCCCCTCGTGGAACGGAAACCGGAACGCCGCACGGGAGGGATCGACCTCGATCTTGCGATGCCGCCAGGACCGGAGGAGCCGGATGCGGATCTGGCCGTGACCCCGTGGAGCGTTTCAGCGCCAAGGTACGGAGAGTTTCTTTGTACCATCTTCGACGAATGGGTGCACCACGATGTGGGGCGCGTCTTTGTCCAGCTATTCGATGTCGCCCTGGGCAACTGGCTGGGGCTTGGCTCGTCCCTTTGCACTTTTGCGGAAAAATGCGGCACCGCCGTCGCCCTTGAACACAATGGGGACCTCTATTCCTGCGATCACTATGTTTACCCTCAGTACCGTCTTGGCAACATCCTCAATCAAGGCCTTGGGGAAATGATCAACTCTCCGGCACAACGCGAGTTTGGGAATGCAAAGCTCGATTCGCTGCCCGATTACTGCCGCCGTTGCGATGTGCGGTTTGCCTGCAACGGGGAATGCCCGAAGCACCGGTTTATGCGCACCCCGCAGGGTGAACCCGGGCTAAACTACCTTTGCGCCGCTTACAAACGCTTCTTCCATCATATCGACCCGTTCATGCAAATGATGGGAAGCTTGCTCAAAGCGCGGCGGGCGCCTTCGGAAATCATGGCGATTTTAGCGCAACCCCGGCGGTAGGCAGCCGCTTCGATTGCCAAAAACCACGCGGCAGGGAAAAGCCCGTCCATCGCCATAATGACAATCCCTTGATCCGCATCAAGGCGATGCCGGAAGCGGTAGGCGAAGAGTAAGCCATGAGGATTTCTGGAAATTATGGTTTTAAGAGGTTAACGCCGGTATTCCTGCTGCTTGCCGCTTCCCTGGCGTCATGTTCAAAAGCGCCCCTTGCAGAGAAAGCACCGGCGGTTCATGCCGCGGAACGGGGATTTGAGGTTCGTGGGATATTGCGCGGGATCGATATTGACCGCAAAAGCGTGACCGTGGAGCACGAAGACATCGCCGGGTTTATGCCGTCGATGACCATGCCCTTCTCTGTGAAGACTCCTGAAGAACTGCGTGGCTTTTCCGTGGGGAACGCCGTGACGTTCCGGTTTATCGTGACAGATTCGGACTCGTGGGTCACCGGCTTGAAAGCTATTGATCCAACCACCGTCCATCTCCCCCAGAGCCAGAACCAGCCCGAAAAGAAAACAGGCGCGCCACGTCTCAAGGAGGGAGACAAGCTCCCGGAGTTCAGTCTCTTCGACCAGAGCAACCAGCCTCTGACACGCGAAACCCTGGCCGGAAAGGCCACGCTGCTCACCTTTATTTTTACCCGGTGTCCGGTTCCGAATTTCTGTCCCTTGATGTCGCGGAATTTTTCTGAACTTCAAACCAAGATCAAGGCGGACCACTCCCTCGGCGAGCAGGTGCGGCTGCTGAGTATTTCCTTCGACCCCCTCGACTCGCCGGAAACGCTTGCCCACTACGCCTCAACCCTTTCTGCCGATCCCGCGCTGTGGTGGCATGCGGGCGGCACCGCCGCGGAGACTGCAAAGCTTACCCATGCTTTCTCGGTCTATGTCCAGGCCGACGGCGGCAGCTTTTCCCATGGGCTTTGTACCGCGCTGGTTTCGCCCGATGGGACAATCGTAAAGATATGGCGCGGCAACGATTGGAGCGTCAATGAAGTGTGGCAGGCGCTTTTGGATTTGAATCGCGGCAAGATGGCAAAAACCGCGGGAAAAGAAGGGAAATTTTGACGCACGTCAAAGAAGTTTTGTCTCAAAGAAGGAAAACTAATTATATGAATAAAAAAGCTATTTCATCGGTTGCCCTAAGCCTGTCGCTTTTGATGGGAACAGCGGCCCCACTTATCCTTGGCGGTTGCGGCAAATCACCCGAAACCGGGAAGGCGGCCGCCGCGGCCACTCCCGCACCATTTACCGGCCAAGTCCACGAGGTCAAGATGCGGGGAACAGCCCAGGGCTATTTCTTTGAACCGGCTCAGCTCGATATCAAATCGGGGGACAAGGTGCGCTTCACCATGGTCGAAGGCGGCCCCCACAACGTGAACTTCACCAATCAGGCCATTCCGGGGAGCGCC
>CAZFQV010000390.1:1335-2512 GCA_964521175.1 uncultured Sphingobacterium sp. | reverse complement strand
TATCCATCCGGAAGATGCATTAAAAGAGGCGGCAAAGATTCTCATTCACCATTTCATGCTCTTCTCTGACGAGAATATCATGCTTGAATCACAAGCCAAAGAGGAAACTAAGGAAGTGGATGAAGAGATCCTACATATGCGTAAGATTCTGAAGATGGAACTAGTTGATCTTGACCTATCCGTTAGGGCATTAAATTGCCTTAAAGCAGCTGATATCCGGACTTTGGCCGACCTGGTATCGTATGATGTTGCGGATATGCTGAAATTTAGAAACTTTGGCAAGAAATCTCTGACTGAGATCCAGGACCTGGTAAAATCTAAGGGTTTATCATTTGGAATGAACCTTTCAAAATTTAAATTAGACGAAGAATAATAAGCGAATCGCATAATTCCCCCTGGCAGACGTCGGGGACGGTATGCACGTGAAAAATCAAACAAATCATGAGACACGGAAAAAAAATAAACCACCTGAGTCGTACTGACAGCCATCGTAAAGCGATGCTGGCAAATATGGCTTCTTCGCTTATCCTACACAAGCGTATTACAACGACCCTCGCAAAGGCAAAAGCCTTACGTGTATATGTTGAGCCCATAATAACAAAATCTAAAAATGATACTACCCACTCTCGTCGTACGGTATTTAGTTACTTGCAAAATAAAGAGGTAGTCTCAATTCTTTTCAGAGATGTTGCAGCTAAAGTCGCTAACCGTCCTGGGGGTTACACACGGATCCTGAAAATGGAAAATCGTGCTGGAGATAACGCTTCCATGGCGCTTATAGAACTGGTTGACTACAACGAAATTTACACCAAGGGCGGTGTTGTTGCAGAAAAGAAAGCAACTCGTCGTCGTGGTGGCTCCAAGACAAAAGCGGCAGCTAAAGACGCTAATGCGGAAACTAAAACCGTAGCAAAAGATTCAACTACCCCTGTAGAGCTTGATGGAGTCAGGGAAGCAGAAGCGGTGGAAGCGCCAATTGCTCCGGAAGCCGCAGCCGTTGAAGAACAAGCCGCTCCGGTTGAAGAGCAAGCTGTAGACAATGAAGGCGTCGCTGCTGAAGATGAAACTGCCGCTGATACAGAAGACAAGAATGAAGAGTAATTTTCTCAGCTTGTAGGAGTAAGCCCGTTCATATAGTGCGGGCTTTTTTGCTGGCGAGGGCCTGGTTAGTACCGTT
>CAZFQV010000390.1:0-1325 GCA_964521175.1 uncultured Sphingobacterium sp. | reverse complement strand
CAATGAAGGCGTCGCTGCTGAAAATGAAACTGCCGCTAATACAGAAGACAAGAAAGAAGAGTAATCAGTTTCACAGCCTATAGAAGAAAGCCCGTTCATATAGAGCGGGCTTTTTTGCTGGCAAAGACCTGGTTAGTACCGTTCATCAGGGAGCCGTTGCGTGCTCATACAGTCTTTATTTATGCTTTTATGACTCCGTAACTGCCAACCTGTCATTTTAATTTTTAATGATTTTTATGCCTTCAAGCCCCCGATACGGCGCAATCTTGTCATAAGATGCAGGATATTCAATTTGGCACAGGCCTTGATAAATAGTCTATGTTAAACTAAAATTAAAGAAGGGTTATATAATATGGCAAAAATTATTGGTATTGACTTAGGAACAACAAATTCTTGCGTTTCCGTAATGGAAGGCAATGAACCTGTAGTTATTCCAAACAGTGAGGGAAAGCGCACCACGCCTTCTATCGTCGCATTCGTTGATAATGGCGAACGAAAAGTAGGTGATCCGGCGAAGCGCCAGGCTATCACCAATCCGACGAGAACTATTTCCTCGATTAAGAGGTTTATGGGCAACAGCTTTGATGAGGTCAAAAACGAGATGTCACGAGTTCCATATACTGTCGAAAAAGGAGACAATAATACTCCCAGGGTGAAGATTGGGGATCGTCTTTATACGCCACAAGAGATTTCTGCGATGATATTGCAGAAAATGAAAAAAACTGCCGAAGACTTCTTAGGCCAGGAGGTTGACGAAGCTGTAATTACAGTTCCTGCTTATTTCAATGATGCGCAGCGTCAGGCTACCAAGGAAGCCGGTGAAATTGCAGGGTTAAAAGTCTCACGTATTATTAATGAGCCGACCGCTGCGGCGTTAGCCTATGGACTTGATAAAGCTCATAAGGACATGAAGATTGTCGTGTTCGACTGTGGGGGAGGTACGCATGATGTGTCGATCCTGGAGCTTGGTGATGGTGTATTTGAGGTGAAGGCTACTGACGGTGATACACACCTTGGCGGTGATGATTTTGACGCAGTGATCATTGACTGGATGGCTGATGAATTTAAAAGCGACGAAGGTATCGATCTTCGTAAAGATCCAATGGCGCTTCAACGTTTGAAGGAAGCTGCGGAAAAAGCAAAAATTGAATTATCAAGTGCGGCCCAGACTGAAATAAACCTACCCTATATATCTGCCGGCGATGGAATGCCGAAACACCTGGTGAAGACTCTGACACGTGCGAAATTTGAACAGCTTGCTGATAGCTTGGTAAAGCGTACGATTGAGCCTTGCAAAAAGGCGTTGAAAAACGCAGGTCTTAGCA
>CAZFQV010000389.1:0-2512 GCA_964521175.1 uncultured Sphingobacterium sp. | reverse complement strand
AAAGATCATCCAATGACCGAGCACCCTTGGCCCGCTGACCTTCGGTCTGCCGGGCGCATAAGCGATATCATATATGTAATCGGATCGGTCGTATCGTTCCACACAATGGAAGATAATTTCCTTTGCCATCTCCAGATACTGTTTTTCTCCCGTTGCTTTTGCATATTCGGCTAATCCTTCTGCCACAAAAAGATTACCGTAAATATCTCCGGTACCAGATACGGGCACACCTTCCCTGCTAAAGGTATCGTGCCAGAAAGTGTCGCCCTGGGGTTTGAGTTTCATGATAAAATCTATGGCCTTCCGGGCAATTTCCAGATAGCGTGGATCTTTATCAAAATTGTTATATAAAAAGGAATACACCCATATGCCGCGGCCCTGATACCAGGTCTTCTTATTGGTAGTAATTATTTTCCTGCCAGAAATATCCACATCACACATAAATCCGCCAAGCTCATGGTCAATGACCAACTCATCCATTGCAGGTAAGAAGCGGTTGAAAAGTTCATTCCGGTAGCGATCGCAGAGCTGATCTGGCTTAAGTCCGGCAAGCGTCTTTATTCGCTCAATGGGTTTTATCTCGCTTTCCACTATCGGGCCCGCATAAGCACTTCCCAGTCCTCCCAAGGCTAAAGTACCCAGGCCCAGAAGTGAATTTCGCTTTATAAAATTGCGTCTGGTAAAATCTCTATTTTGTGTCATCCGTGGTTTAAAAGGTATATATAAACCTACGAAATATATTTTCCTGGTTAAAAGATGTGGATCGTAAAATGTTGCTTCCTGACAAAAATCGTTTGAAAGACGCGATGTGAAACCGATTTACATGTTGATATTTACACCATAAATTGAGCAATACAGAGATGCGATCTTATAAATTGCTACTGACTCATTAGTGTCGGATTTTGTGAAGCGGAATTAGTCTGACGATCTTGCCGGTATCTTCAATCATTAGATAAAGAAATCCGTCGGGAGCGGCCTTTACATCTCTAATCCTACCGATACCATCAAGCAACTTTTCATCGTGAATAGCATGATCATCTTTAAATACCGTGCGGACAAGTCGCCCCTGAATCATTGCACCTATAAACAGATTTCCGTTCCAACCCAGATATCTGTTTCCATATACAAAATCAAAATCGGATGGCGCAATAGACGGTGTCCAGTGATGCATAGGAGATTCCATACCGACGCGTGCTGTATCGGGTGAGATAATCGTGCCATCGTAGTTACGACTAAAAGTAACGTCAGGCCAACCATAATTTGCTCCGCTTTTCAGTCGGTTAACCTCCGATCCACCCATTTCTCCATGCTCACTTTCCCAAATTTCTCCGGTTTTTGGATGACGAATAAGCCCTTGTGGTTGGCGATGTCCATACGTAAAAATCTCCGGCAGGATCCCAATATTGTCAATAAATGGGTTGTCTTTGGGGATACTGCCATCGTCTTTGAACCTCATCACCTTGCCCGAGGGATTGCTCCTGTCCTGTACAGTCTTCCAACGATGGCGTTCATCTATGGTACGTTGCCCTACCGTCAAGTATAAAAAACCCGCTTTGTCAAAAGCGATACGGCTTCCATAGGTTTCACCGCCCTCTTTGAACGGACCTGCCTTATACAGGATCTGTTTGTTTATGAGGCTATCCCCAATAAGGCGCCCCCTCATTAATACGGTATAACCTCCATCAGTTTTAGTGGGCTCGATATAATAGGATAAATAGATTAATCCATTTCCTTCAAATTGGGGATGAAGTTTTATATCACGCAATCCTTTCGGCACATCTCCGCCTATCGGATTAGGCTGAACTTTACCATTCTTTACTCTCAAAAGGTTACCCGCACGTTCAGTGATCAAGACGCTATTATCCGGAAGAAAAGCCATACTCCACGGTCTGTTCAACCCTGTAACCACCGTATCAACCATAAAAACCTGAACTTCTGATCTAACGGCGTTGAGCACTCGTCCAGGTAAAGGGAAATATGTGGCTGGTAGACCTTTATCTATGGCATAGTCTGCGGTTGGGACCAGATTCTGGGGTTTGGCTACAGAAGTATTCTGAGGAGAAAGCTGGCGGATATAGGCTAACAATTTCCATCTTTGTTCATCTGTCAGTAACGTTTTGTATGATGGCATACCGCCGCGACCTTCCGCTAATTTCCAAAATAGAGCTCCGTCTTTTTGATTTTTAACAGCTGGCGAATGGAAATTGGTCGGCTTTACAGGAAGTTCAGTACCCAATACCCCGTCTCCCAAGCCGGCTTTACCATGACAGGCTATACAATTAGTGCTATAAAGCTGCTCAGCCTCAGCTAATATTTCAGGACTTATGTTCCGGAGTGGCGTTTTTAGACCATCTGTCCAATCCGGAGCCTTCCATGGTTCCTGGATTATCGCATTAGTAAATGCTACCACCACACAGGAGGCAATTATGGATGTGGTATATAATAGTGCTTTATGGCTCATCTTTTTACTCTTATTATTATTTTCAGGCAATTACTGAAATTCAATGGCTCC
>CAZFQV010000388.1:0-2515 GCA_964521175.1 uncultured Sphingobacterium sp. | reverse complement strand
TCTGTATTTACGGACCTTAGAGGAGGCTGTGATCCAGACACTTGCCAGTTATAATATCGTCGGAGGCCGCTATCCGGGATATACGGGGGTGTGGCTCGATGCCGATAACACCAATGCCAGGAAGATCTGCGCACTAGGCGTGCGGTGTAGCAGATGGATAACTATGCATGGTTTTGCGTTGAATGTAAACCCTGATCTAGGTTATTTTAAGAATATTATTCCGTGCGGAATCGATGATAAGGATGTCACTTCCATGAAGAGAGAACTCGGATACGAAGTGAGTATGGACGATGTCAAAGAAGTTCTTCTTAAGAATATAGTGCGCCTATTTGAAATGGAGAGATAGATGCCGGTTATATCTATATTCTGCTGTGCCAGGGTAAAGCCTCTTCAGCCTGGCAAAACGCTAACGGAATGTCTATTAAAAAATAAACCCTTCCATCCGGAAGGGTTTATTTTTTAATATCTCCTGCTTAACAGGAAGCTGGAACGGACTGATTACATCATACCGCCCATACCGCCGCCGCCCATTGGAGGCATACCGCCGCCTGCGGCAGCATTATCCTCAGGATCATCGGCCAATACTACTTCAGTGGTCAAAAGCATTGCAGCGATTGACGCGGCATTTTCCAATGCAACACGACTAACCTTAGTGGGGTCAATGACACCGGCGCTGATCAGGTTTTCGTACACATGAGTGCGGGCATTATAGCCGTAATCACCCTTGCCTTCTTTTACTTTCTGAACGACGATAGATCCCTCTATACCTGCATTTTCACAGATTTGACGTAATGGTTCTTCAATAGCCCGCTTTACGATAGCGATACCGGTATTTTCATCCTCATTTTCACCTTTAAGATCACTTAAAGACTCAACGGAACGGATGAATGCAACACCACCACCTGCGACGATACCTTCTTCAACCGCAGCACGGGTTGCATGTAAAGCATCATCTACACGATCTTTCTTCTCTTTCATCTCAACTTCAGTGGCAGCACCTACATATAATACTGCAACACCACCAGAAAGCTTAGCTAAACGCTCTTGTAATTTTTCCTTATCGTAGTCTGAAGTAGTAGTATCTACCTGAGCTTTGATCTGGTTTACACGGGCTTTGATATCTTCTGACTTACCTGCACCATTGATGATAATGGTATTGTCTTTATCAACTACGACCTTTTCTGCGGTACCTAAATAGGTAAGATCGGCGTTTTCTAATTTGAACCCTCTTTCTTCAGAAATAACGGTACCACCGGTCAGGATTGCGATATCTTCGAGCATCGCTTTACGGCGATCACCGAAACCAGGAGCCTTAACAGCCGCAACTTTCAGGGATCCGCGAATCTTGTTTACCACAAGGGTAGCGAGTGCTTCGCCATCAAGATCCTCTGCGATAATTAACAGGGGTTTTCCGGTCTGAACTTGTTTTTCCAGTACCGGAAGTAATTCCTTCATGGAAGAGATTTTCTTGTCGTAGATGAGAATATAAGGATTCTCAAGCTCAACTTCCATTTTATCGGCATTGGTTACGAAATACGGTGATAAATAACCGCGATCGAATTGCATACCTTCCACTGTTTTTACCTCAGTTTCTGTACCCTTCGCTTCTTCAACAGTAATTACCCCGTCTTTTCCAACCTTCGCCATCGCATCAGCGATCAATGTACCGATAACCTCGTCATTGTTGGCAGATATAGAGGCAACCTGTTTGATCTTGTTATTATCAGATCCGACTGTTTGCGATTGTTTTTTTAAGTCAGCCACAACGGAAGAAACTGCCTTGTCGATTCCGCGTTTCAAATCCATTGGATTTGCTCCAGCCGCTACGTTTTTTATTCCCGCAGTCACGATAGCCTGTGCCAGCACGGTTGCTGTTGTAGTTCCATCACCAGCGATATCTGCGGTTTTTGAGGCCACTTCTTTAACCATCTGGGCACCCATATTTTCAAGAGCATCTTTTAGCTCAATTTCCTTGGCCACAGTCACACCGTCTTTGGTGATGATGGGTGAACCGAATTTTTTATCAATAATTACGTTACGACCTTTTGGACCGAGGGTAACTTTTACTGCATTTGCAAGAATGTCCACGCCTCTTTTCAGAGCGTCGCGGGCTTCAACATTGTATTTAACTTGTTTTGACATTTTGTTTTAAAATTTTAGCTGTTGGACTTCAGAACTGAGACCAGACTCCCTGTCTGATACCCTATTATAAACATAATATTAAAGAGTTGCGAAAATATCAGATTCACGCATGATCAGGTATTCCTTGCCATCATGAGTGATCTCGGTACCAGCGTATTTGCCGTATAATACCACATCTCCGACCTTATAAGCCAGTGGAATTAAATTTCCGGTTTCTGCATATCTACCCGGTCCGACGGCCACAACAGTTCCTTTTTGTGGTTTTTCTTTTGCAGTATCAGGAATGTAAAGGCCTGAAGCCGTTTTTTCTTCAGCAGGAGCAGCTTCTATAACTACCCGGTCTGCGCTAGGTTTGATATTTAATGCCATATTG
>CAZFQV010000387.1:0-2528 GCA_964521175.1 uncultured Sphingobacterium sp. | reverse complement strand
TTTTTTGGCGCCAAGATTATTTATCCCCCGACGATGACGCCAGCCTTCCGGAAGAAGATTCCAATAGTGATTAGGAATACCTTTGAGCCTGAGTTTCCTGGCTCGGTGATTCGGCACGCCAGTAAAAATACCAACCAGCCGATCAAGGGGATTTCTTCAATCAATGACATCAGTATCATTAATATTCAGGGCAGTGGCATGGTGGGTAAAACGGGCTTCAGTGGCCGGCTGTTCTCCCTCCTTGCCCGAGAGCAAATCAATGTAATTCTCATTACCCAGTCGTCTTCAGAGCATAGCATTACTTTCGCAATTCATCCAGCGGATGCCGCAAGAGCCCAGGAGCTTATTGAACATGAATTTGAACTCGAGCTACTCGCTAAAAAGCTTGAAGCACCGGTATTCGAGAAGAATCTGTCTGTAATGGCTATTGTAGGAGAGAATATGAAGCAGACACCTGGCATTTCAGGAAAACTTTTCCAGGCATTGGGGCGCAATGGTATCAATGTGAGGGCGATCGCCCAGGGTTCATCAGAATATAATATTTCGGTGATCATATCCCGGGACGATCTGCATAAGGGCTTAAATGCTGTTCATGATGCATTCTTCGTGAACCTTAATAAAACGCTAAATGTTTTTTGTCTGGGTACCGGGAATATTGGCCGGACGCTCTTCAAGCAGATCGATAAGCACGGACGTTTTCTCCAAGAAAATAATGGAATACAGATTAAAGTAGTAGGCATTAGTAATACAAAAAAAATGCTGTTCAATGCTGAGGGGATTCCAATGGATCAATGGGAAGAGCAGCTTCAAAACGAAGGTCAAGCAGCAAGTCTGCCGACCTTCATACAGGAAATGAAAGATCTTAACCTGCCAAATTGTGTATTTGCAGACAATACAGCAAGTGTGAAACCTATCGAATATTATCACACCATCTTTAGTTCTAATATTTCTATTGTAACATGCAATAAAATAGGCAATTCATCCAGTTATGAACAGTACCGCTTGTTTAAGGATACCGCACGATTGCATGGAGTAGATTATTTCTACGAAACCAATGTTGGTGCCGGTCTTCCTATCGTTCGGACCCTCAGAGATCTCATGGTTAGTGGTGATAGAATATTGAGTATTGAAGCTATTCTTTCAGGTACCATCTCTTATATTTTCAATAATTATAAAGGAGATGTCAGCTTTCATGATGTGGTTAAACAGGCGCAAGAAAAAGGTTTTACCGAGCCAGATCCGCGTGATGATTTGAAAGGAACTGATTTTATGCGAAAAATGCTTATTCTCGCCCGGGATGCGGGCTATCCTCTTGAGGCGGAAGATGTAAAGATTGAAAGTATGCTGCCTCAATCCTGCATTGACGCCCAATCGGTAGAAGAATTCTATAGTGAACTGAAAAAGGAAAATGCTTTCTTTGAAGACCTGAAGAAGAAAGCTGAAGATGAAGGCCGGGTTTTAAGGTATATTGCACGGCTTGAGGATGGGAAAGTAATTATTAACCTCCAGATGGTCGATGATTCACATCCTTTTTACGCACTATCGGGTAGTGATAATATTATCTCTTTCACTACTGATCGTTATCAGGATCGGCCGATGGTGGTAAAAGGACCGGGAGCGGGAGCTGAGGTTACTGCTGCCGGCGTATTTGCAGATATTGTTAATGCAGGGGCACGTTAAGTGTTTTCTGAGATGAGTTTGATATTTTTGATCCTTTGGCGACATATTGCTTAAAATGAATAAAACAGTAAGGGTTTTCGCACCGGCGACAGTTGCCAACGTAGTTTGCGGCTATGATATTCTTGGTTTTGCGGTAGATCAACCCGGAGATGAAGTAATCATGCGCCTTAGCGAGAAGCCGGGCGTGGTGATTACCAAAATTAGTGGTGATGATGGCCGCCTGCCGTATCATCCCGCAAAGAATACGGTTAGTGTAAGTGTGCAGCATTACCTGGAACATATAGGTAAACCAGATACCGGGGTAGAGATTGAATTGTTCAAGAAGATGCCTATTGGAAGCGGCCTGGGGTCGAGTGCGGCAAGCACTGTGGCCGGCTTGTTCGCGATAAACACCCTGATGGGCAGCCCGCTGACTCAGATGGATCTGGTGCCGTTTGCGATGAAAGGTGAAGAAATGGCTTGCGGCACCGGACATGCGGATAATGTGGCACCGGCATTGCTGGGAGGATTTGTACTTATTAGGAGTTATCAGCCGCTAGATATTATTCCGCTTCCTTATCCTGAAGAACTTTATTGCTCGATTGTTTTCCCCCACGTCGATGTCCCTACGAGGGATGCGAGACAGATCATCAGGAGTAGTGTTCCCTTAAAAGATGCGGTGACGCAGTGGGGGAATGTAGCAGGACTAGTAAGCGGCTTGTTTATGAAGGATATTGACCTCATCTCAAGGAGCATGAAAGATGTAGTGGTAGAGCCGGTAAGATCGATTCTCATTCCTGATTTTTACCGCCTGAGAGAGATCGCCATGGAAAATGGCGCGTTAAGCTTTGGTATATCGGGTTCAGGGC
>CAZFQV010000386.1:0-2533 GCA_964521175.1 uncultured Sphingobacterium sp. | reverse complement strand
GCGACTGCATCACCAAAGATTACCAATAATGGCAGCATCAGGGTGACCGCCAGTATCCGGGTAACTACCAGATATTTGAAGGGATTGGTACCCGAAACCTCCATGGCATCTATTTGTTCGGTTACACGCATCGAGCCTATCTCGGCACCGATCCCGGAACCGATTCTTCCTGCGCAGATTAAGGCAATCATCACCGGGCCAATCTCCCTGATGATAGAAAGACTGATCATAGAAGCCATCCATGATTCAGCACCAAATTGCATCAAGGTGGGTCGGGATTGAAGAGTAAATACCAGGCCTAAAATAAAGCCAGTGATCATTACCAGGAGCAATGACCGATTGCCCATATTGTAACACTGCCGGAGTAATTCCTTAAATTCAAAAGGAGTACTGAACAATTCCCTGAAAAACCGACCAGCAAAGAAAGTCATATCGCCAATTTCAGCAAAAAACGATTTGGTACGGCCCAGCGTGGAGGTAGATTTTGGCATTTTAAGGAAAGGGTATCAAATATCAATCCAGTATTGATAAATCCTTACAATAGGCAGAGGAATGACCATTATATAGGCATTAACAATGACCGACCAGTTCGGCTACAAAAAATCAAACAGATCTATATCGATATATGAATCTCAGCTTCATGTTGCATACCATCATCTTTAAGCGGAATGACGTTTCCTTCGCCCTGCTCATTTCCCATTTTCCACCAGGAATGATCAATACCCTTGTCCTGGTAAACGGTAATATTATAAGTCGCTGTTTTGTATCGGTAATGGATCTTTACCGAAGGCCACTCTTCCGGATAACATGGGGTGAATCTAAGGCGATCTACCAATAGCTCAATGCCGAGCATCGAACCTATGATAAACTGATTCATCCAGCCTGACGAACCGGTATACCAGGTCCATCCACCGCGCCCCTGATGAGTATCATTTGCATACACATCCGCAGCCATTACATAAGGCTCTACCTTGTAAATTTGTACGTCCTGCGGGTTTAAAGCATGATTAACCGGTTGCACCATGCTAAACAGTTCGTAGGTGGTCTTCCGGTCTCCCAGGGCTGCGAAGGCCATCAAGGTCCAGATGGCTGCATGAGAGTATTGTCCCCCATTTTCTCTCACACCCGGCACATATCCTTTTATATACCCCGGATTTAAATCAGATTTGTCAAATGGCGGATCAAGCAACTGGATGATTTTCATATCCCTTTTTACCAGATGTTTATTTAAGGAAGCCATTGCCTGGTTTCTACGTCCTTCCGGTGCGGCCTTCGTTAGGACTGACCAGCTCTGAGAAATGGCGTCAATCCTACATTCTTCGTTTACTTTCGATCCAAGAGGAGTTCCATCATCGAACCAGGCACGTTTGTACCATTCGCCGTCCCAGGCGGATTGTTCGATATTAGCTTGCAATTGGGTAGCCTGTTCTTTACAGGTCGCCGCAAATTCCTCATCGCCATATTGATTAGCGACCTTCTCGAAATTAGATAAGATATCATAGAAGAAAAATGCCAGCCAAACGCTTTCGCCTTTACCTTGATTGCCTACCTGATCCATTCCGTCATTCCAATCGCCGGAACCGATTAAGGGTAAGCCATGCTTTCCAAAACGGAGGCTATGCATTATTGCAAGGCGACAATGCTGGTACAGATCAGCATTAACATTCCCATCCATGGGGAGGTCATACAGCGAGTCTTCTCCTTCATGTAACAGTCGGGCTTCCAGAAAGCCGGCCTGCTCTTTCAGGATCTCCCAATCACCGGTTGTGTTTAAATATCTATAAACAACAAAGGGCAGCCACAAAAGATCGTCAGAACACTTGGTACGCACACCTCTGCCTTCCGGTGGATGCCACCAATGCTGAACATCGCCTTCTTTGAACTGTCGTGAAGCATTTAAGAGTATTTGTTGTCTGGCAAGTTCGGCCTTATTGTGTAACAAGGATAAAACATCCTGAATCTGATCTCTGAAACCAAAGGCCCCGCCCGATTGATAGAATCCACTGCGGGCGAATAACCTCGAAGCAACGGTCTGATAGGTAAGCCATCCATTGGCCAAAAGATTTAAGGCCTCATCCGGTGTATTAACCTGCACTGTACCTACCAGTTCATGCCAGTATTCTTTTATCTGGTCAAACGACTGCTTAATTTTATCTAAGTCTGAAAAATCCTGGGTAAGCTGAATTGCCGTGGCAATATCTTCGCCACTACCAATTAGAAAAACAATCTCTCTTTCTTCGTCTCCGAGTAAATTGAATTTTCCCTGTAATCCGGCGCAGGTGTCATGTCCCGCACCGATCTTCCCTCTGAGATTCTGCCGATATAAAGCCATCGGATTAGAAAGGTTTTTATTTCTACCAATAAATTTTGAACGATCGGTGGTATAGCTATAAGCACTTGTGCCAATGATTTTAAAGAAAGCCACACGGTTAGCATAGGTATCATTATACCGATTTCGAAAGAACAAGCCGCCATTGAGAACATCATTTTCTGAAAGGATGTGCATATTGGTTTTAGAACGGAAATCGCCCAA
>CAZFQV010000385.1:0-2551 GCA_964521175.1 uncultured Sphingobacterium sp. | reverse complement strand
TTGTTCTCTGTGTAGTACAGAAGACGCAGGATAGGACATCGTACGACTCCGTGGGAAGACATCCTGAACAGTAATTAACAGGATGAAAGAAAAAATCAAGGCCGGTTTGTTCATCTATTGAGGGCTCAGGTGTGACTTAGGCGTTGAGGCTGGCATCCACCGTGATGCTGGTATTTAACAGCTTAGAGATGGGGCAGTTTTTTTCGGCATCCGCCACAGCGGCGTCAAACTTATCTTGGGGTATGCCGGGAATTTTTGCCTGGAGGGTAAGATGAGAGCCGGTGATGCTAAGATCTTCCATGGTGACCTCACACTTCACATGGAGTTCTTCGGCAGTGAAGCCGGCTTCATCGATATTGAAGGAAAGCTTCATCGCGAAGCATCCCGCATGTGCTGCCGCAACAAGCTCCTCAGGATTTGTACCTACACCTTCTTCAAAACGAGATTTAAAGGAGTATTGAGTGTTGCTTAAGGTTCCGCTTTGCGAACTTACATTGCCTTTTCCTTCTTTCCCGGATCCTTGCCATACGGCGGTTGCGTTACGTTTCATAGTCGTATTTTTTTTAAAGGTTAGTATTAGTTTTTAGAATTAGCAAGATAATATATTGAGCACAAAGAACAAAGCTGTAGCTGCCGTATTTTGTCAGCCTTATCACACATTCGATAAATATTCCCGACATTTGTGCCAGCAAAAGATCAGCACATGTCATCAGAATTTTTACCGCAAACCGCTTACACCAATGATACCATTATCGCCCTGGCCACACCCTCCGGTATTGGTGCCATTGGGGTAATCCGCCTTTCGGGGTCCGATGCGATTAACCTGGTGAATGAGGTGTTTTTCGGGAAGGATCTGAGCATACAGCATACCCATACCATTCACCTGGGTACCATTAGAGATGGAAATGCGGTGCTGGATGAGGTACTGGTATCGGTATTTATCGGCCCTCGGTCGTACACCCGGGAGCATGTAATCGAGATCTCTACCCATGGCTCGCCTTATATTATTGAGAGCATCATCAAGCTGCTTATCCGCAAAGGTGCACGCCCGGCAAATCCCGGAGAGTTTACCTTAAGAGCGTTTCTAAATGGGCAGCTCGATCTATCCCAGGCAGAGGCAGTCGCCGATTTGATCGCGTCCAACTCACAGGCCTCCCACCAGGTAGCGATGCAACAGATGAGGGGTGGCTTTTCCAATGAGCTGCAGCACCTCCGTGACCAGCTCATCCATTTTGCGTCGATGATCGAACTGGAGCTGGACTTCGGCGAAGAGGATGTGGAATTTGCCAATCGGGAAGATCTTAAAGCATTGATATTTAACATCCAAAGGGTGCTGGGCCGGCTGATCGCCTCCTTCGAGCAGGGTAATGTGATGAAGAATGGTGTTCCGGTGGTGATAGCGGGGAAACCAAATGTCGGTAAATCGACCTTGCTGAATGCGCTGCTCAACGAAGAGCGTGCTATCGTCTCAGAGATCGCCGGCACCACGCGCGATACGGTGGAAGATGAAATGACCATCGGCGGCATCAACTTCCGGTTTATTGATACCGCCGGAATTCGGGATACCGAGGATATCATCGAGGCCAAGGGAGTAAAGCGCACCCATGAGAAAATCAGTCAGGCCAAACTGATCATCTATATGGTGGATCCGGGACAGACGGCTGCCGAAATTGCGGAACAAATCAGCTATCTGCAGGGACTGGCGATACCCTACGTGACGGTTCTGAATAAATCGGACCTGATGACTGAGGAGTGGGGCAATGAGCTTACTGCGCTAGGTATCAAGACTGCTGCTTTGACTTCCATCTCTGCAAAGAATAAGGAGGGAATTGATGATTTGAAAGACGAAATCCTGCACAAGATTAACCTCCATGCCATCAATACAGATGACGTGCTGATCTCCAACATCCGGCACCTGGAGGCGCTTCAGAAAACGGGCACTTCCTTAAACCGGGTGCTTGAAAATATCGACCATCCGGTGAGCTCAGACTTCCTGGCGATGGACATCAAGCAGGCCTTGCATTACCTGGGCGAAATCACCGGTCAGGTAACTACGGATGACCTGCTGGAGAATATTTTTAGTAAGTTTTGTATCGGAAAATGAAATTGTTGCTTTTAGAGGTTAATACCTAGCTATTAGTGGCCAATAAACCTCTTACAGCGCCAACTAGCCAAATTCAGCTACTCTAAAATTATTTTCAATCAATATTTACACAATAAAATGTTTTCCAACAGAAAACATTTTATTATCTTTGTGCTGTGTTTAATATCATCACAAGAAAGACCTTGTTGAACTATGTCAAACAATATCCTTTGGCAAGTACCGCACTTCTTGAGTGGTATCATGAACTTGAAAAGTCTGATTTCAAAAACTTTAACGAGTTAAAAAAAGTGTACGGCAATGCCAGTTTGGTTGGTGATGATCGGGTGGTGTTTAATATCATGGGAAATAAATTCAGGTTGGTCGTAAGGATTGTTTTTGAATATAAAGCTATCCAGGTAAAATGGTTTGGCACGCATACTGAATATGATAAAATTGATGTTGAAAGTG
>CAZFQV010000384.1:0-2553 GCA_964521175.1 uncultured Sphingobacterium sp. | reverse complement strand
TTAAGCTCGTGAACTCCCGCTTTACGATAAGGGTCGGCACGCTCATCACTGATGTCCAAAGGAAAATGAGGCAGGTTGGTGGCCAGATAAGCAAAAAATGGCTTATCGCTCTTTTGACTTATAAAATTCAGGGCAGCATCAGTAAAAATATCATCACAATACCCTTGATAGGTTTTGGAAACATTATTGTGTTCAAGTATCGGGTTATAATAAGAATTCCCTACCGGGCCTGCGCCCTGGCCAATCCCGCCGCCTTTATGTACCAGGGCCTCCTGAAAGCCCTTATCTGTAGGTCGCATAGGGTAATTATCACCGAGATGCCATTTCCCGAAAATTCCGGTGCGGTAACCTGCATCTGCAAGAAGCTTAGCGATGGTAATTTCACTTTCCTTCATGAGATGGTCAGATTCGGTAACTCCAATCACACCTGTACGGTAATTATCGCGCCCCGTCAGCAAGCTGGCTCTCGTTGGGGAGCAGTTAAAATTGACAATAAACTGGCTTAACTCAGTAGATTCTTTGGCAAATGCATCGATAAAGGGAGTCTTCAAAATGTCATTGCCATGAACGCCTAAGTCGCCTATTCCCTGATCATCAGTCATCACCAATAAAATATTGGGTTGCTTCTGAGCAAAAACACCGAGTGTCAGAAATGATAGAAACAAAACCAGGAAGGAGCGTGAATGATTATTCATATTAAGCAGGATAAGGTTAGATAGTTATATAATTTCATAGAAGGCATAAGGATAAACTCATTCCGCACGTGACATTACAGAAGCAATTGTATTGAGGTCATAAAATTTCCCCTTTCTATTAGTCATTTCCGACCTGACCTCCCGGGTACTCTCCTGCCGGTCACCGGCAATATCGCAAAATCTGAAATTACCCTTGCGCGTACTGGGGAAGACAATATCAGAAATATTTCAGAGATCTTCACGCTAATATTTAATGCCGGGCAGACACAATCGCATTCAAATCATACATTATCCTACCTCCCTTGATGGTCATTTCGCATTCAAGCTTTTGGGTTCCGTCTATTTTGTAATTGGCAATATCACGGAATCCGAATTTACCCTCGCGGACGCTCAATATTGCAATGTCGGCTATCGCTCCCTCAGAAAGATTTCCGAGTTCTTCCCGCTGAATAGCTTTTGCAGGCCCCCAGGTAGCCCGCTCTATTACAGAGGGAATATCCATCCCAATGGCCAGGAATGTAGATAACACATTCAGCTGATCTTTCATCGCACCATTCATACTACCCGTATGAAGATCCGTACCCATCATATCCGGATAGAAGCCGGCCTTAACGGCCGGAACAGCTTGCGAGAATGCCATGCTGCCCCCTCCAAAACCCACGTCAAATAAAATTCCTCTTTTCTGAGCCGGAAACATAAAAGGTCTCAACTGTCTGCTGCTCAGATCAACAATCGGATCCCGGCCTTCCAACTCAGTAAAAACATGAGTATAGATATCTCCGGGGCGAAGGTATTTAGTGTATAATTCTTCAATAGGAAGGTCTCCCCTACCGAAATCGATCATGACGGGTATTTTAGCAATTGTACCTGCTTCAACAATCTTCTTTACCGGCGTCCAATCTGCTTTCTTAAAGTGGGCAAGCTTAAATCCAACCACATAATCTTTATTTTCAATAGCTTTTTTTGCAGCCATCTGCACATCCATGTCACTTACGTCCTGCTCATAGTCGCCTCCGCGCATTCCCTCACCTACGATATTAAGAAACGATAAGATGCGGGTCTGTGACCGATCAATAATATTCTTCTTAAAAAGGTCAAATGATTTCCATCCGGCTCCACCGGCATCCACCATCGTGGTTACTCCCGAGCGAAAGCTAAAGCCATCCGGCGTTACTGCTACCAGGCCATTGCTTAAATAATGATCGGGTTCAGTACCCCAAAATACATGCGTATGAAGATCGATGAGCCCCGGAGTGACGTACATACCCTTCGCATTTACTATTTGTGCTCCCAGGGCGGCATCAATATCTTTAGCCACTTTCGCTATTTTGCCATCCTGAATGGCAACATCCATCACTTCATTAATGTGGTTTTTAGCATCAATGACATGACCACCCTTAATAATTATTCTATACTGTGGCTGTTGAGCCATCAGACTGACGGATAAAAAAAGAACCGACAAGGCGAGGTAAATCTTTTTCATAATTTTTTTAATGTTAAAATAAAAGGACCGGCATTGCCTGCCCTCGTAATTCCTGTTATACTATTTACTGGGATTCAATACGATCGGATTGGCTATACCATTGAGATCGTAAACAATTTTTCCGCCCCGGATGGTCATTTCGCAATCGAACTTTTCTGTGCCTTCGAGCTTTTTACCCATCCTGTCCCAGAAGCCGAATTTGCCTTTCATGAGATTAAGAACCGCTATATCTGCAGGTGCTCCTATCGACAGATTCCCTAGCTCGGGTCGTTTTATGGCCTGAGCAGGACCCCAGCTTGCTGATTTTATAACCGATTGCAGAGGCATGCCCATCGCTAAATGTATAGACATCACGTTCAACTCGTTTTTCATGGC
>CAZFQV010000383.1:0-2556 GCA_964521175.1 uncultured Sphingobacterium sp. | reverse complement strand
GTCTAGGGTACCTGTCAGTTCTAACACTATTTCCTTTAATTCAAACAGACAAAATGACCAGCAGTAAACAAGCATTGTCACCGGAAGAACGTGAAGAACTGCTGCAAGCGGTGAAAGCACGTTTTGAAAAGCAATTGTATACCCACGCCGACATTGAATGGGCTAAAGTACAGGCGAAGCTCGAGGCCGAACCCGCAAAACTTTGGTCGCTCTATGAAATGGAAAGAACTGGTGGTGAACCGGCGGTAATCGACCATGATCAAGAGCGCGATGAGTATCTCATCTATGACTGTTCTGCGGAAAGCCCCAAAGGTCGCAGAAGTATCTGTTATGACCGTAAGGCTCTGGACAGCCGGAAGGAGCATAAACCTGCAACTAGTGCGATGGACATGGCGAGCGCCATGGGCGTTGAAATTCTAACCGAAGAGCAGTACAGGCTGTTGCAAAAAATTGGAGAATTCGACACGAAAACATCGAGCTGGGTGAATACACCGCCGGATATCAGAGCACTCGGCGGCGCTGTCTTCTGCGATCGCCGCTACAACACCGTATTCCTGTATCATAATGGTGCCGACTCCTATTATGCTTCAAGGGGATTTCGGAGTAGCCTCAGGGTATAAGCTATTTAAATAGACTATCCCGAGCAGCCTCTATTACCTAAAGGGTTCTGAAACTATGTCAGATTTTATTAATTTCACCCCTGATGAAGTTTCCCGGTCTGCTGCTACTTTTTTGTTCCTGCCTTTGGTTCTCCTGCGGGCACATCGCCAAAATGACTGATGATCCGATACCAGACTTTACAGAGATCAAAGGAATTAAATACTCAGAAGTATACCGACGCTTTGACAACGGGCTTTCATTTAATAAATATGGCTTTCAGCTTGAACCCGAATGGGAAATCTACTTCAACGCGGATGACTCCGTGAGGATTTATAGCCCGGAAAGGGAGAAATACATGACCTACCGTATTTTCCACAGTCACAAAGCATTCTTTCAGTTTGCGCGCGAATGGTTCGGGGTAAGGCATGTCAGTAAAGACAGCCTGATCTTCCAGGTCATGCGGCTGGAGTCAAGGGCGGTTAAAGAAGAACTTTCAAACGTATACATGACTCTTTACTCCCACGATTATATCAAAAATGTATTACATACCAGCACAGAAAAGCTGAGAGAACCCAGTCGGGAAGACAGTCTTTTCATAAGATACAGGGCTATTCAGGCTAATTCAGTTCCTGACAGCGCTTTTGCTGCCCGCAACCCGGTTGTGCTGAAGAGCATCAGTAAGATTGCCCGGGTTGAAAAAATTAAACCATCTGCAGATCCCTATCTCGGTCATATCAGCAGGTCTGAAGCATATTTGTATCCGGAATACAAAATTCAAATCGATAAGGCGTATCAGGATTTTAACTATTCTTTCTCCGTTCTCGTGGATCATCGGGGTAAGATGTATTTCAAAAATTTCCTGGTCGCGGTGATGCCGGAGTTCCTGGAGAGTAAAACCCGGGTTGCCAAAGGAATCATTGATATCTATTTGCGCAATTTACTGGAAGTCACACCGGGAAACACCCTGGGCTATCCCCATTCCAGTATTATAAATTTACATGTGATAGGGCGGAAAGGAATTTAGATGCCAGGTGGTTTTTCTTATCCACCGGATGTTTCGAACGCTATTTTGCTGAATCATGCTGAGTGCGTCCAGTAAAGGCGCAAATAACCCTCCGCATATTCGTATCTCTACAATTGCATTAATCTTTCAATGGATGATCTTAAACATAAGCTCTTTCATGAGTTCTCCATGTTCCGTATTTGCTGTGGCATTGACTCCTTTCATCTTCATATCGCATTCACGCAGGTAGCCAATGATCTGAAAGGTCTTCTGCTTGCTGAAGCTTCTTCCGGCTCGCTCAAAATCTTTTACAAAATAAGGAGCAACACCCAGCTCACGGGCCAGCCCCTGCGGACTCCGGTCGCTTGCGTAGTGATATTTTAAAACCTTCGTAAAATAAGAATTCAAGGCTCCCATGACCAGTTGAATAGGATTGCTCTTCGGATTAGCCGCGAAATAATTGATAATTTGATTTACTTTAAATGCATCCTTCCGGGCCATTGCCGACTGAAGCTCGAAGACGTTGTAATCTTTACTAATCCCGATATTCTTTTCTACATCATCAATATTAATTTCATTTCCCTGCTGAATATTGAGCACTAGTTTTTCAAGCTCGTTAGCTACTTTGGAGAGATCATTTCCGAGGTATTCGGCAATTAAAGCCGAAGCATTCGGATGGATAGAATAAGTCTGTTCGCTTAAATGGCTTTCGATCCATGCAGCAACCTTATCGTCGTGAATGGCTGCAGATTCAAACACTAAACCCTTTTTCTCAATCAGCTTATAAATCTTTTTGCGCTTATCAAATTTCCCGTTCCGGTAGCAAAACACCAAAATGGTACTCAGCGAGGGGTTCTCGAAATAAGACTGCAAAGGATCACCGGCCTTACCCTCATCTTTCGCCCATTTCAGATCCTGTGCTTCCTTAACCAGAATAAGCTGGTACTCGCTCA
>CAZFQV010000382.1:0-2560 GCA_964521175.1 uncultured Sphingobacterium sp. | reverse complement strand
CTAGCAGCCTGTCGGGCTTTCAATTTGGGCGAAGAAAGTGATAGGAAGGAAGGATGTCAGCCCGGTTCGTAAATGTTGACCACGACACGCCCCTGTTATTGCCCCCGGACCTGCGGGAGTGGGTTCCTGGCAATCATTTGGTTCATTTCGTGATGGATGCGATAGGGGAACTCGATCTAAGCAGTGCAAGGGTCAACGAGCGAGGGACCGGCAGTGAACAGTACCCTCCCGGGATGCTTTTTGGGCTGCTGGTCTACAGCTACGCAACGGGGGTATTTTCAAGCCGGGCGATAGAGCGTTCGACATACGAAAACGTGGCCGTACGGCTGCTGAGCGGGGACACCCATCCCGATCACGACACGCTCTGCACCTTTCGGCGGCGCAATGGCGAGCTTTTAAGCCGGAGCTTTGCGGCGGTTTTGGAAATGGCAGCCCGCTGCGGAGTGCTCAAGGTTGGAGGAATCACCGTGGCCATCGACGGCACGAAGATTTTGGCCAATGCGAGCAAGCATTCCGCGGTGAGTTACGAGCGAGCCGGTGAACAGATGAGGCAACTCGATCTCGAAATCGCAACCTTGCTAAAGAAGGCCGAAGAAGCCGACTCGACGCCACTTGACGACGGGTTGACGATTCCCCAAGAAGTCGAGCGCCGTCAGAAGCGCAAAGCGATGCTGGCCAAAGCACGATCGGAGATGGAAGCCCGAGCCCATGCGCAGGCCGAGATGGACCGGGTCGAGCACGAAAAAAAGGTCGCCAAAAGAGAGGCGCTCCGGAAGGAAGGAAAGAAACCCCGGGGCAAAGAGCCGCAACCGCCCGATGAGACGCCCGGTCCGAAGGACCAATACAACTTCACCGATGGGCAGAGCCGGATTATGAAGGCAGGAAACGGCAATCATTTCGAGCAGGCTTACAATGCCCAGGCAGGGGTGGAAGTTGAGAGCCGTTTAATCGTTGCCGAGCGGGTTAGCGATGCGCCCAATGACAAAGAGCAGCTTGAGCCGAGCTTCGAAGCGATGGCGCCCGTAGTCGGACCGGTAGCTGAAGTCCTTATCGACAGCGGTTTTGTAAGCGAGGAAGCGGTGCGGAAAATTGAATTCGAGGAAAACGGCAAACCGACAGGCACCAAAGTGCTTGCAGCCATCAAACGAGACAAACACGGGCGCACCGTCAAGCAGTTGGAAAAAAAAGACGATCCCCTGCCGCCGTCGGCAGACGCGCCATTTGCCGAGCAGATGATTTACCGGGTGGCAACCAAGGCCGGGCGAACGCGCTACAAACTGCGGCAACAAACCATCGAGCCGATCTTTGGAATCATCAAAGAAACCATGGGTTTTCGGCGATTTTCAATGCGTGGACTCGCAAAAGTCTCCTTGGAATGGACTCTGGTTACCCTTGCCTACAATCTCAAGCGACTCTTTACCATGGGTGCGCCGCTCCGGGCGGCGTAATCCCCTTCCAGAGTCCTGGCTCAAGATGCTCCTCAAGCCCGATCCAAATCATCCCCCCGACAAAACGCCTCGAATGAAAGCGCGACATCAATTATGTGTTACATCCGTAGAATTGATCAGTTTTTCAAGATTTCAGGCGAAAACCTAAGCCCGACAGGCTGCTAGGGTTCCTGTACAGAAACAAAGGCGATTGTGTTCAAGGCAATTTTGGGGCTTCGCAGTCAAAATGAATTGCCAAGCCAAAGAAAAAATCATAATCCGGTCTTGTCAGCGAAGGAACAAGATCGCTTCAACTGAATTGACCGCATAGATAGACAAGGAAAAACCGAGAGACATTCCCAGGAGTTAAGCCCCCGAAAAGACGGAGCCTGTAAAAGGCGTTTGCGTAAGCCAGGACGGCTATTAGTCGTGCCTGCATTTGCAGCGCATCACGGACCCAGTTCTCACATTGCCCGATGCGACGCGCCTCGGGGTTCTATGATGTATCCGGGATTTATCGCCTGTGGGAAGCGGCACCCATCTTAGGCTAATCGTCCCAATGGAAATACCCCAGCCAATCCCCGCGAAACCGCCGAAAAATTCAAAAGGCGCCGTAAGTCTCCGCCTCTTGACGGCAATCATCCTGGTCGCGCTTCTCCCATTGATCGTCTTTGGCGCGGCCCCAAGTTGGTGGAGCAATCGGGAGGTGGTCGACCCGAACGCTTCGGCCAACGATTACGCGGCCGTCAACCAGGGGCAGGTCAAAAATATCGCGAAAGCGGCTGCGGCAGAGATGGATATTCGTCTTCCCGGCGGAGCGGGTGAAACGCTGCACGCGCTCATCGCAGCTTGGGCGACGCCGCAGACCACCGGCAGTGCTCAAACCAATGATTACGCCGCCGTAAACCTCGGCCAGCTCAAGGCCGTCGCCAAACCGTTCTACGATCGCCTCATCGCTGTCGGTTATGTCGATCAATACCCCTGGACCAACTCGCCAAACCCGGCGAACGACTACGCAATGGCCAATATCGGTCAGGCAAAAAATCTGTTCGCATTCGACCTGACGAGCACGGATATCACCCACGATGCCGATCAAAATGATCTGCCGGATTGGTGGGAAAGTTACTTTTTTG
>CAZFQV010000381.1:0-2570 GCA_964521175.1 uncultured Sphingobacterium sp. | reverse complement strand
ATTAAAATCCTCCAGATTAGTCTTATAGATATTAAACGAATTTGATTCATGTGAAATTCCCGCAACTCCGATCAGCGGCTTAACCTGAGAAATACCGGTCAGAGAAGAAAAACTCAACGTGGTAACGATAATCATAGCTCTTGGAATGTTCATATAACGGTCTTTTATGTAATTGCCTCATTAAAAATAAGAAATAAAGCAGTTACGCGCAAAGCTTAAGATATGACGATAAACGGCTACAGCGTCAGTTATAAATCAAGGATTTTTTTTAACTTCCGACATGAAAACTTTTTTACAATATATAGCGTTTCTGCTCTTATTTCCCGCCCTTGCCAATGCGCAAAACGGGAAGGTAATTGATAAACAGGTGGTCGCATCGAAGATTTTGAAGAGCGACCGGCTTTTTTCCGTGTACCTCCCGGATGGCTATGACGAGTCAGTGAGGTCTTATCCTGTTTTGTATCTTCTGCATGGCTTAGGTGGCGACCAGGCTAACTGGATTGAATATGGCGAATTGCAGCATATCGCAGATGAGGCTATTCATAGCGGTAAGGCCAGCCCTATGATCATCGTGATGCCGGACGCTACTACTGGTAAAAGCGGTTATTTTAATGACCTTTCAGGAAACTGGAACTATGAAGATTTTTTCTTTCAGGAATTGATTCCCTTTATCGAAAAAAATTATCGGGCCAAAACGATAAAACGCTCAAGGGCTATTGCCGGACTTTCTATGGGAGGCGGGGGCACATTCATGTATGCACTGCATCATCCCGAAATGTTTTCAGCGGCTTATCCCATCAGCGCTTCGGTCGGACCGCTCACGCTGGAATCGGCAAAAACAAGATACAATAGAAATAATGAGTCGTATCCTGATTCGCAGATAGAAGCCTATTACCTAAAACATAATGCAGTATCACTTGTCGACGCCCTGGCTGATGACCAGCTAAATGCAGTGCGATGGTTTATCGACTGCGGTGATGATGATGCGCTGGATGAAGGCAATATTGCGGTGCATCTGGCCATGCGCCGTAAGGGAGTTCCGCATGAATTTAGAATAAACGACGGTGGTCATACCTGGACTTATTGGCGAACTGCCCTTCCAAAGGTGCTGGAATTTGTATCCCATTCATTCAGAGGCTCTTAAGCAATCTTCGAAATGATTTGTGGTGCTCATTTTTGAACGACTTGTTTTAATATCGTTACAACACGTTTTGTTGAGAAATACGTTAATTATTTAGCGAATGCCACTTGACATTAAAGAGGAAACTTCCAATTGTATTAAAAACTTAAAAAATGTATAGAATCATCATGGTCCTTCTGTTCTCGGCGGCTACATTGTCGTCATGCGGGCAAGTAAAAGACAAAAAAGATGTAGCGACAAAAGTGAGTCCTGCATCGGACAAAAAATATAACCAGCTCTCCGCAGAACAGGCTTATATCATGATACACAAAGGCACCGAGCGTCCATACAGTGGTGAGTATGTCAAAGATATGGGCGAAGGCATTTACGTATGTGCGCAATGCAATGCGCCACTGTATACCTCAAAAACTAAATTTGACGGACATTGTGGATGGCCGAGTTTCGATGAAGAGATTAAAGGTGCGGTAAAACGTACACCCGATCCTGACGGAATGCGTACAGAAATCGAATGTGTAAACTGCGGTGGGCATTTGGGTCACGTTTTTTTAGGGGAAGGATTTACTGCGAAGAACACTCGCCATTGCGTAAATTCCTTATCATTAAAATTTATCCCGGCTGCGGATGTACGAAAAAGTAATAAAATGTAATGGGAAATAGAACATTCACAATCATATTATGTCTGCTGCTGACTACCGGCTCGGCTTTTTCGCAGGCTAAGCCGGGTGCGAAGTCGGCCTTGAAAAGGGCCACCTTTGGGATGGGCTGCTTTTGGTGTACCGAGGCCGTATTCCAGCGACTAAAGGGTGTCAGCAAGGTTGAATCTGGTTATATGGGCGGAAGTGTTAAGAATCCGACCTATCAACAGGTTACTACAGGTCGGACCGGACATGCGGAAGTATCGCAGATACTTTATGATCCGGCGCAGATAAGTTATGCCGAGCTGCTCGAGGTATTTTGGAAGATGCATGATCCCACTACCCTCAACCGACAAGGTAATGACGTAGGTCCTCAATACCGCTCGGCAATCTTTTACCACGATTTAACTCAAAAAGCGGAAGCTTTAAAATACAAAGCTGCATTGGACAAGGCTAAGGTCTACCCGGGAATCATTGTCACCGAGATCGTTCCTGCCCAAACCTTTTACAAGGCAGATAGTGAACATCAGAACTATTTTAACCTAAATTCGAACCAACCCTACTGCCGCTTGGTGATATTACCAAAGGTGGAGAAGCTGGAAAAAGTATTTAAAGATAAGCTAAAGAATTAAACAGTTGGTTATCAACGGTATACTGTGCCGTCTTATTTCTTGAGGATTAGTTTGACATTTTGCTATGTTTTTATACTTTTGTGCGCATAAGTGCGCCCATAGCTCAGTTGGATAGAGCAACGGTTTTCTAAACCGTCGGTCTCAGGTTCGAATCCTGATGGG
>CAZFQV010000380.1:0-2572 GCA_964521175.1 uncultured Sphingobacterium sp. | reverse complement strand
GTCTCATTAATCATGACGACAGTCTCTGTCTATTATAGTCGGTGTTATCACGCAGACCAGCCGCGTTATCGGGATAACACAACCCGCAGCCGAAATACCCACAAGGAAGATATCCGCCACGCTAGCACAAAATCCAGCACGTTCTCCACATTCTGCCTCTGTTCTCCCAAAATTCGACATCTTTGCAGATTAAAGGCATGGATAAAATTTCACATTGGATAGAGAAACTATTAACGGATTCAGGGCTAAGCCCTGAGCTGGCCATCTATTTACGTCTGATATCTATGTTGGTCTGCCTGATCCTAATCGCTGTCGCTGCCTATTGGATCACTCGCAATGTGGCAATAAAAGGTCTGTATAGGGCCTTTAAACAAAGCAGTTTTAAGTGGGATGATGTCCTTTAGGATCATCAGGTCTTAAATAATCTTGCTCATATCGTTCCGGCAATGCTGGTTAGATATTTTGCTGAGCTTATTCTTAAAGATTTTGAAAACCTACTGCCACTGGTTCTTAAGCTCACTGATTCCTATTTGATATTGGCAGGAACGATGATTATAATGGCCTTCCTGAAAACTGCGGAATATAGCCTGTCGAAATCAGCAGTTTTCATAGACAAACCTCTGGCGAGTTATTTCCAGTTGTTACGCATGATTATATATATCGCTACGGGTATTTTGATTCTCTCCGTGTTACTAGGAAAGTCGCCGATCTACTTCCTGAGTGCCTTTGGAGCTATGACGGCGATTATCCTCCTTATTTTTAAAGACACTATTCTCGGCTTAGTGGCCAGCATTCAGATCTCATCCAACGACATGGTAAGAGTGGGCGATTGGGTTGAAATGCCGAAATTTAACGCCGACGGTGATGTAATCGCGATTAATCTAAATACAGTAAAAGTCAAAAATTGGGATAAAACCATTACCACTATTCCAACCTTTTATTTCATCACCGACAGTTTTAAGAACTGGCGTGGGATGCAGGAAAGTGGCGGACGAAGGATTAAAAGGTCTCTCTCCATAAATATCAGCTCCATCCGGTTTGTCGATGTTGAAACCCGTGAAAAATATAAAAAGTATTACCTCATCGGCGACTACATCACCGAAAGACAAAAAGAAATTGAAGAATTTAATACTGAGCATAATTTTGACACCGATATTCTTATCAATGGTCGCCGGATGACTAATATCGGAGTATTCAGAATCTATGTAGAATCTTATCTTTTAATTCACCCTAAGATCAGAAAAGATATGACTTTGCTGGTCAGACAACTATCGATTGAAGATCAGGGGGTACCACTTGAAATCTATTGTTTCACGAACACTGTAGCCTGGGCAGAATACGAAACTATCCAGGCCGACCTATTCGATCACCTGCTTGCTGCTGCTTCCTATTTCGGGCTCGAGATATTTCAGCAACCTTCAGGACACGATATTAGAGAGGTGATTGCTCAGTCCAGAAAAGATGAGTCAAAATGAAGCTGTAGTCTATGAATCCGAGCTTAAAAGATCCATATACCAGAAACCAACCTTCTCAACCTTTGCCGATGCCGCGTCTTGAGGCGCCGTATATTCTTTAAGTACTTTTATTCCCGTCCGAAAAGATATGGGATGTTTGAAAACCGGTCCATCATAAACGAAGGTATGAAATTCCCCATTTTCGCCGCAGGCGTCAATACCCGGGGGGAAAGACGCTACGAGCTCCCGATTCAACTCCTTCCCTACCAGTCTTTTCAGATTATACTGCGAACAGGAAATGACCGTGCGGAAGCCCAGATCTAAAAATTCATTAACAACCTCAGCGGTATCCCTTTTCCATAGAGGAAAAATCCCGGTGAAATCGGCCTTCTTCAGTTGCGCCTCCCGATAGTTCCTAAGATCCTCCAGACAAATGTCTCCATAAACAGAATGAGTAATGCCTTCATTCCTGAAAGCCTGAAGATGTTCTGACATGCGGCTTTCATATTCATCCATTCCCGGCATCTCTGGCAGTCTTATCTGCACAAGTGGAATCCCTATGGATTTTGCCTGCAGGATCAAAAGTTCCTCTCTGACGCCATGCATCGATATGCGGTTTGCCTGGTCATTCATGGTGGTAACCAGATATCTGATATCGAGGAGGGAATCCTGAAGACAATGGTATAAGGCAAGCGCACTATCCTTACCACCGCTCCAGTTAAAAATGCAGGATTTTTTACGCTTGACACTCAAAACAAGAATATTTAAGGTTAAAATAATTTCTACAAGATAGGTCTATCGCAGATAAAAACATACCAAAGGATACGGAACTTTTTGTATCGAAAGCAGGAAGAGCTACCTACATCATTAATTTATCGTTGGCCCTGATATAACCGTAAAAGGTAATAGATTGCCGATCGACGCTCGTTACTTGCAGTGTACCATAGCCTGATGGAGAGATCGACAAGGTCATCATATCCGGATCGGCCGGACTATTCAGCTTGATGACGATTACCTGGTTCCCATTTCTGGATATTTTGGGATCATAACTAAAATCAGTAGAAGTAAAGGTCAGGGGACTTACAGAACTGCCGAAAGCTGCACGATAGGCCGTGCCA
>CAZFQV010000379.1:0-2583 GCA_964521175.1 uncultured Sphingobacterium sp. | reverse complement strand
TGTGAGAAGGTATCTGTCATTACCCACCATGGAGATAAGACCAGGCGAAGGGGGCAAATCTATCCGTACAATCTGACTCCATACAGGAGTTTGTAAGATCAGGAAATAAATAATAAACAATAAAATCCGGAATTCAATCCCTTTTAAGAACCTAAGAATCTGTTTCATGATCAAAGCTTGATGATTGTATTTGTGAGTATAAAAATCCGATAAATTTAAATTCTTAAAAATGGGCTATTCGGCCCATTTAGACTATGTACATAGACGCTCTGAGATGCTTATTCCGCGTAAGGAATAGCTAAAACTGTAGGGTGTAATTATCGACTAAGAGTATTTTGGTTTTATTTATTCGTATTTTCCTGCCCGAATCTTCATCAATTCTGTATCCCGTTTGTTTTACAATGATGGTGTGCTCCATATTGTTGTAAGAAAAGTCTGTGTTAAACTGGTAGTAAGCTTTTTGATCCTTTTCCCTGTTGCCGCTGTTATTTTCTTGCGATATCATACTCAATAAAAGCTCGCCATCCTGATAAAACCTGGTGGCTACCGAGTTTATGCCCATTCCCTCGTAAGGATCATCTACCTTTAATAGCTCGTAGCCATCACCCAAATTAATCATGGAAAGCGTATAATACTTTTCGCCAAAAGAACCGTGTGTAGCAAAGTTTCGTTTGAATTTATTTACGTAAATACCGTCGTTTTCTATGGTATATGAAAAGTACCCAAGGTTTAGCCCACAGACATGGCAATTGTTGGCATTTACAAATTCACCATCATCATTTGTGACCATGGGTGCTGTGTGGAAAATGGTGTAATAGATCTTTTCACTTCCACGTTCTATAGAGATTGTGGTGTCAACAAAAGAATATAAAACGCTGTTCTCCCCAAGCTGCCCGTTAAATTCATGCCCATCACCTGGAGTGGCGGACCATTTCACCGATTTTTGATTTACCTTGTATTCTCCCTTGAGTAATTTGGCAAGGAGTTCGGCAGGTGTATAAGATGCGGGATAGCCAAGCGGTGAAGCATAAAGCTTGTTAGAAAACAATACAAATAGCAGCACAATACAGGCAACATTTCTCTTTCTGTAATTAGTGCAGGTGCGAAATATCATTGGCAGGAACTCCGTAACTATTTTGCTGAATTTACTCATGCGAATTTTTTATTTGTCATTATTGTAAACGAAATTTCCTCTGCTCTTCCTTCTTACCCTGCTGTAAATAATTAAGAAAATTCCCGGTATCATAAAATTGAACATCCAACCAAACGCTGATTGGCCATATGCACCATCATGCTTGTTTTCATTACTCACCATCACCCAATCCGGGATATTTTTACTTCTTTTTTCCTTTGGCACATAACGTATATGCGGTGTTGCTGCTTTTAATTTTATTACATTAGGTAATGGTTCATCTTTGGAATAAAACTGTGAATAATTGTGTTCTAAACTATCCGGAACACCGTCTCGCTTATAGCTAAGCATCAGCTTAATACTCACCGTACTTTTCAGGGGATTAGGTTTTACCTCCGCCCACTTTACCGATGATTTGACCACTACGCTTGCTTTTGCATAAGCATCATCACGCATGTACGACCGTACACCGAGCAGGCCGGAAACGAAACCGATAATGATGAGCGCAGTGCCGATTACCCTCATGCTGTTATTAAAACTTATTGATAGACTATTTGCCTTACTTTCTCCTTTTATAACCTTTCGCCTATTCCCTTAAATGCTGACCTACAGCATAATACAACCCAATTCCAATAGCCAGCACTGCCACAGCAATACTTGCATTAGTCCCCAATACCTTTGCCAGAGACAGCATCATTTCATGATGTCCGATCTGTGTGCTTGGCGTGTGGATAGGAGTTCCCTGCTCAATATCATAAGCATAAGCAACCAACAATGCTGAAAATATGATTATTGCAAATGCATAAAGCCATCGTTTTAGTTTTTCCATAATAGGTTACCACCTGATGCGATTATATTTCAATTCTACGCTATTGCTCAACTTCAACACATAACAATTACCGGCACTTTGAGCGCATACTGTTCCAGAGATCGTATTAATAGAAGTAACAATACTAAAGTTTATGAATTTGTGGTTTATACATTAATCATCGTATAATTGATATTTAAGATCCCATCAGGTTTTGATGACGAGATATTTCACTACGAAAATCATACATAATCGAATACTGAACAATGGGCTGAAGAGCCCATTTTGGACGTTAATGGAACGGTCTGGTTAGACTTCTTTCATCTAATATGACCTTTTTGCTAAATTAAACCTTCACGTTTAGCTTTATCAACTAACTCTACCCGGTTTTGCACCTGCAGTTTCCGGTAAATGTTTTCAATATGGCGCTTTACAGTAAAGGAGGAGATGAATAATGCTTCGGCAATACGCTTATTGGTTAAGCCCGCGCTCAAATATTCCAACACCCCAATTTCGCGATCTGTAAGCTCTGGAGAATTGCTAGCCTTGACAGGAATGCTTAGGTTCGATCGCTTCAATGCCTGCAGAGCCTTAAGAGCTATCGATGGCGACATCACAGCTCCACCATTCAGCGTATCATTTA
>CAZFQV010000378.1:0-2585 GCA_964521175.1 uncultured Sphingobacterium sp. | reverse complement strand
CGAACTGATGACCGAATTAGAGGCTAATATCTCAGATCTAAGAAAGAAGAAAGAGCAGTCTGATCTGATCAGTAATGAGATCCGGGAGCAGAAGACCGCCATTAAGCTGGAGCTCAATGCTTTAAAAGAGCGCTTGTCTATAGAGTTTTCGGTAGATATTGAAAGTCTTCTTGATCAAAAGGATGTCCCAGATACAACATCAGAACAGGAGCTTCGCGAAAAAACGGCGCGTATAAAACGTCAGCTCGATGATTTTGGCGCCATTAATCCCATGGCGCTGGAGGCCTATCAGGAAATGAGCGAGCGGTATACTTTTATACAGGAGCAGAAGAAGGATCTTTCAGAGGCAAAAGCCTCACTACTTCAGACGATCAAAGAAATTGATGACACCGCAAAAGAGAAATTTCTTGATGCCTTTGGCAAGGTCAGGGAACATTTTATAAAGGTTTTTCGCTCACTGTTTAACGAGGAAGACAATTGTGATCTGGTGCTTACAGATCCGTCCAATCCGCTGGAATCTGACATCGAAATTCTGGCAAGACCAAAAGGGAAGCGGCCATTGACTATAAATCAGCTTTCGGGAGGTGAAAAAACCCTGACAGCGACCGCCATCTTATTTGCCATGTATCTGCTTAAGCCTGCCCCCTTTTGCATTTTCGATGAAGTTGATGCCCCCCTCGATGACACCAATATTGATAAATTCAATAATATTATCCGTGAGTTTTCCGGACAGTCACAGTTTATTATTGTGTCGCATAATAAACGTACCATTGCCAGTACAGACATAATATATGGTGTAACTATGGTAGAACAGGGAGTTTCCAGGGTAGTTGCCGTAGATATCAGGGAGGTTGCCTGAGTGAACAATTAGAAGGATAGCATTGGAATTTTGTATATTTGACCTGCAAGCCGTTCTATCGCCACGAAATATTCGGGGAGGAAAGTCCGGGCAACAAAGGGCATCCTGCTTCCTAACGGGAAGGGTCTGCATTACGCAGATACGGAAAGTGCTACAGAAAATAAACTACCTGTCAAATGACGGGCAAGGGTGAAAACGTGAGGTAAGAGCTCACGGTCTTATATGGCGACATATATTTCGGTAAACCCCAGGAGTTGAAAGACCAAATAGGTTTCGGAAATGGAGTAGCCCGCTCCTTATCCTGCTGATGCGGGATTATCCGGAATGGGTGGGTCGTTAGATCACGCAAGCAATTGCGCGGCCAGATAAATGATAGAAATTCCGATTTTCGGAAGACAGAACCCGGCTTACAGGCTTGCATTTTTTATAATCTGATCGCCCTTATGGAGGGGTGTAATATTGAAGGTTTTATATATCTTCAAACAAAACTTATATTCGCTGGGTTATCCTAGCAACAAAAAAACTGCGCATCATAAAAATCTATGGCAAAAATCTTAATTATTGACGATGAGAAGGCGATTCGCAACACACTGCGAGAAATTCTAGAATATGAAGAATACCAGGTTGAGGATGTAGACAATGGTATTGATTCACTAGCGCTCATAAAAAAGAATGATTACGATCTTGTGCTATGTGACATCAAGATGAACAAAATGGACGGCATGGAGGTTCTTACTGAAGGCCTTGCTATCCATCCGGATCTTCCTTTTATTATGATTTCCGGACATGGCACGGTCGAGACTGCCATAGAAGCCAGCAGAAAAGGAGCCTTTGATTTTATTACCAAACCGCCAGACTTAAACCGTCTGTTGATCACCGTTAGAAATGCACTGGAACGCAAGAATCTGGTTACAGAGACCAAAGTCCTTAAGCGTAAAGCCAGTAAGGTTCGTGAGATGCTTGGCGATTCTGAAGCTATTGCCCGTATTAAGGATACGATAGAACGGGTAGCACCCACCGATGCGCGGGTGCTCATTACCGGTGCAAACGGAAGTGGCAAGGAGCTCGTCGCGCGATGGATACATGAAAAGTCGAACCGGGCCAATTCTCCACTGGTCGAAGTAAACTGTGCTGCAATCCCATCAGAACTTATTGAAAGCGAACTATTTGGCCATGAAAAAGGATCCTTCACTTCAGCGATCAAGCAGCGTATAGGGAAATTCGAACAGGCCAGTGGGGGTTCCTTATTTTTGGATGAAATCGGTGATATGAGTCTTTCCGCCCAAGCTAAGGTATTACGCGCATTACAAGAAAATAAAGTTACCCGTGTCGGGGGCGAAAAAGAAATTGACGTGGATGTCCGTGTGATAGCAGCGACCAATAAAGATCTGCTAAAAGAGATCGAGGCTGGTAACTTTCGCATGGACCTTTTCCATCGTTTAAGTGTTATTCTGATACACGTACCCCACCTCACTGAACGTAAAGATGATATCCCACTGATCGCTCAAAATTTTTGTGAAGAGATTTGTCTGGATTACGGAATGCCGGTTAAAAAAATCAGTGATTCGGCGCTTGAGGCTTTGAAATCTCTACCCTGGACAGGTAATATTCGCGAACTGCGCAATATGATCGAGCGGCTAATCATTCTGAGTGAAAAAGTGATCACTGATAAAGATGTCCGCACTTTTGCCAATCCAACGACCAGCCTGCAGTCTATATCGGAAAA
>CAZFQV010000377.1:0-2600 GCA_964521175.1 uncultured Sphingobacterium sp. | reverse complement strand
AGATAAAGAAGAGATGATTGGTAACCAAACCCGAGTTAAGGTTGTTAAAAATAAGCTTGCCCCACCTTTCCGCATCGCTGAATTTGATGTCATGTTCGGAGAGGGCATCTCTAAGACCGGGGAAATTATTGATCTTGGTGTTGATTTTGATATTATTAAAAAAGCCGGATCGTGGTTTAGTTACGGAGATACCAAACTGGGTCAGGGAAGGGATGCTGTAAAACAACTGCTGCTCGACAATCCTGACCTGATGGATGAACTGGAAGCTAAAATTAAAGCTACAGTGACGGCCGATCAGTTGGAAGAAAAGGCCTAAAAAAGCAGGCCTATAAAAACCTCTTTTCTATCATAGAGGATATAAATAGGATGCGAAGTTCGCAAAGAGCCAGAGGAACTCAACAAGTCGTTATGTTCTGAGCAACACCTTGCGAACTTTGCATTTAACACAACCTGCGCTTTTCCAGATCATCCTCTACCTTACGTTCAGCTGCTTCTGCAACCAACTTTCCATATTCTCTCTTTGCTCCGGATACATCCAGTGGCCGGTTTCGAGGGCGAGGAATAGCGACTTAGGCGCAGTGATCACGTTATAAGCTGCATACATGGATGTAGGCGGACAGGTTTCATCGTTAAACCCCCAGCTATACATTCCGGGCACCTTAAGCAGACGCGCAAAATTTACCACATCATAATAAGCAGCGGTACGAATCTTATCCTTTGCGCTCTCGGTATTTAAATTATCCTTATTAAACAAATGCGGCCAACCACCAGTTCTGCCAATCAAGAAGCCGGTAAGATCACTTAACGCAGGATAGAAGGCTCCCAGAAATTTCACTCTCTGATCGAGTGCGGCAGTAACAATCGAAAGAGCCCCGCCCTGACTTCCGCCGGTAACCCCCAGGGTTTTACCATCGAATTGCGGCAGGCTGGTAAGAAAGTCATTGGCGCGTACACAACCCATGTATACCCGTTTATAGTAATATCTATCCCGATCTTCCAAATTAAAAGCCTGATACCCTGATAATGCTCCTGCACCCAGGTATGCATATTGGCTCAGGTCCATATTCACTGGTATGCCATGTATCCCAATTTCAAAAGTAATAACACCCTTTTCGGCTGTGGAAATGTCTCCATTGTACGGTCTGATACCTGCTCCGGGAACACGGAGCAGTGCCGGATATTTGCCCTCTTTCTTTGGAACACATAGAATCCCGAATAGCCGGGCTCCGATTCGATAATTCTGAAGGTTGACGTGATAGACATTAACTTTATCGGTTGACCGCTCCGGCAGCAACGTCATCCGAGCATCCATTGGAATCTTCGAAAGGTCAGATTTAGCCTGATCCCAAAACTGGCTGAAATCATCTGGCACTTTAGCTGCGGGCTGTATCTTACCCGGATCAAACCCAGCAGTGGCTAAACCCCGGTATCTCTTACCATCTACTTCAGCATAAACTATACAACGAAGGAAGCCCGGGGACTTCAGGGTGCCGCCTTCTATGATAAACGTCCCATCTTTAAGCAGAGCTGAATCAATTTGATTAGGAGGCATTCGCTCTGGTCCTACTTCATATTTAATTTTCACATTTTGCAGGATATTCTCATCCTTAACTACGGTAACGGCAAACTTCACAGTTTCTCCTTGTTGATAGACCCAGTCCCGATGGTCGGGTGCAACCAAAACCTTGACCCTTTGAACAACAGGCTGGGCGAACACGCTCTCATAACCTGTCAGCAAGAATAATAGAAAGATGAATGATTTGATTTGATTCATAGGAATGCAGCTTTACTTTAATGCCCTTTAACAAAGACATTAAAGTACAATTATTCCTTTGAAATCACGCGATATCTAAAATAGAAAATTTGCCTGGTAATTCTTCATGGGTCACATTCTCTCCCGGCGTCTGACGCGCGGCCTCCTCAAAAATCTATAAATCGCATTTGGATCGGAGATGTACTTAGCAAATAATAGGAGATCCCTATTGAAGCCGGTGAAGAACTACCGGTAGGTTGGACAAACCAGGGTATTCTCCAACTCTTATTTACCTCTGGTCATCAAATACATGAATAAGATCCCGGCAATAACGAGAAAAGCCAGTACTAGTAAGCCTATCTTGCCCTTCCGTTTATCTTCTTTCATCAGCCAGAACAAAAATGCTATAAGAGGGGCGAGAAAAATTAAAAAGAAAATTAAACTGGGAGCGCTGAACATATGTGATCTTTTAATAAATAACTCCTACAAAGATATTGAAATTAAAACTTCATACGAGCCAGGGGAGCAATATCCTGAGAAGCAAAATTACCGTCCAGATATTTATAGTAACCTGCTATTGCAATCATACCCGCATTATCAGTACAATATTGAAACTCGGGAATAAACACCTTCCAGCCCAGGTCATACGCAGCCTGATGGACGGCATTTCGTAACCCTGAGTTTGCCGATACGCCACCAGCAATTGCAATGGTATCGATATCATATTCTAAGGCTGCTTTCTTAAGTTTGCTAAGCAGGATAGTGATAATCCTTTCCTGAACGGAAGCGCAAATATCATTCAGGTTCTTTTTCACAAAATCAGAATCCTCATTCGTCCTATCACGAA
>CAZFQV010000376.1:0-2603 GCA_964521175.1 uncultured Sphingobacterium sp. | reverse complement strand
AAAAACTGGGTTATAAGCATTCGAAAAGTTATGAGAATGAAGTAGATAGTCTCGTGTCATTATACAGAACAGGGAAGTCTATTGAGGAGATCCTTAATGCGGACCTGGTAAGTACCCCCGACGATGCAAGTCGCCGTCGTCTCTTTCCTCATGTAGACGGTATCAAATTTCTTACTCACGATATGGGCTGCGGAGGTCCACGGACCGACTCAGACGCATTGTGTGGACTTATTGCAGGCTACATCACCCACCCCAACGTGGCAGGGGCTACTGTTCTGAGTCTGGGATGTCAGCACTCTCAGATCAGTATCCTGCAGGATGAAATACGCAAACGTGATCCCGGTTTTAATAAGCCTCTGGTTATTTTGGAACAACAGAAGCTTGGAACCGAGACCCGACTGATGCAGGAGGCACTCCGACAGACCTTTGCCGGCCTTATCGGGGCAGACAGGGCGGTGCGAATGCCAGCACCACTTTCCAAGCTTTGCATCGGTCTTGAATGTGGTGGTTCAGATGGGTTTTCAGGAATCTCTGCGAATCCGGCGCTCGGTTTTTTTTCCGATATGCTGGTGACACTCGGTGGTTCAGTGATTCTTTCGGAATTCCCTGAACTTTGTGGTGTAGAGCAGGAGCTCAGTGATCGTTGTGTGGATGAAGAAACGGCAAATAAATTCATGAATCTGATGCGGACGTATAATGCCCGGGCGGAAGCTGATGGATCCGGGTTTTATGAAAACCCGTCTCCGGGAAATATCCGCGACGGCTTGATCACAGATGCGATGAAATCGGCGGGAGCTGCAAAAAAAGGAGGTACTTCTCCGGTCATTGCAGTACTGGATTACCCGGAAAAATCAGTAAAACCCGGACTCAATTTGTTGTGCACTCCGGGGAGCGATGTCGAAAGCACGACGGCTGAGGTAGCGGCGGGAGCTAATATCGTTCTTTTTACGACGGGGCTGGGTACTCCGACAGGAAATCCTGTCGCACCAGTAATAAAACTAAGTACCAACACAAAAACCTTTCTTAAAATGCCTGATATTATCGATATTGACTGCGGAACAATCATTAATGGCGAGGAGACTATTAAGGAGACTGCAAATAGGATCATGGACTATGTGATCAGCGTGGCCAGTGGCGAAGTCCGGCCTAAGGCGGTACAACTCAGTCAGGATGATTTTATTCCATGGAAACGAGGGATTTCTCTTTAAATAAAACCATTTATTATGTTTAGCTTAAAAGAAAAAGTAGCTGTAATTACCGGCGGGGGCAGCGGTATCGGAAAAGCGATTGCAATCCTGTTTGCGGAGCATGGGGCGCATGTCCACATCGCAGAATTGAGCGCCGGGGCAGCAGCAGCAGTAGCCGAAGAGATTCGTAGCAAAGGAGGCGAAGTTAGCATCCATCAATGTGACGTGACTGATCAGCCTGCTGTGCTCAATCTGTTTAGCCAGATTGGCAGGATTGATATCCTGGTGAACAATGCGGGCGTGGCGCACGTCGGAAAAGCGGACACTACTTCTCCGGAGGATTTTGATCGCATATACAATGTCAATGTCAAGGGGGCTTACAATTGCCTTTTCGCAGTTATCCCGTTGATGAAAAGTCGGGGCGGTGGAGTGATTTTAAACCTTGCCTCCATTGTTGCACACGTCGGCGTATCGGATCGTTTTGCCTATTCTATGAGTAAGGGAGCAATTTACGCCATGACCCTTTCCGTAGCCAAAGATTACCTGGCTGATAATATCCGCTGTAACAGTGTTTCTCCGGCCAGAGTGCATACTCCCTTCGTGGATGGATTTATCAGTAAGAATTACCCGGGGAAAGAATCTGAAATGTTTGAAAAGCTTTCACAGACCCAGCCCATTGGCCGTATGGCCAGGCCCGAAGAAGTGGCTTCTATGGCATTATATCTATGTTCTGATGAGGCGGCTTTCATCACCGGTAATGATTACCTGGTGGACGGCGGCTTTATTAAGCTGAATACTTGATATAGATGCTTATATTGAGAAAACTTTATTTGTAAAGAATAATAAATAAAATTTTACATGAAATTAATACGATGGGGCAATCCCGGCAACGAAAAAACTGGTGTCATAATCGATGAGCTGAAATATGATACTTCATCCTTCGGGGAGGACTATAACGAAGCTTTTTTTGAGAGCGGAGGTCTGGAAAGGTTGGAGGCTTTCCTTAAATCAAACGAGGGGTCTCTCAAGCGAGTGCCTGATAATCAGCGTATTGCTGCTCCTTTTGCCCGTCCTTCCAAGATCCTTTGCATAGGCCCGAACTATGCCAAACATGCAGCGGAGTCTAATATGCCTATCCCCCCCGAACCCATCTTATTCATGAAATCGACCACTTCTCTGGTGGGGCCATATGATCCTATTGTCATTCCTAAGAACTCCGTCAAGACTGATTGGGAAGTGGAACTGGCTTTCGTGATCGGCAAGAAAGCTAGTTACGTCGACGAGAAAGAGGCAATGGATCATGTAGCGGGATACTGTATTCATAATGATGTTTCTGAGCGGGAGTATCAGCTCGAAAGAGGCGGCGTTTGGGACAAAGGCAAGGGTTGTGATACCTTCGCACCGATGGGTCCGTTT
>CAZFQV010000375.1:0-2605 GCA_964521175.1 uncultured Sphingobacterium sp. | reverse complement strand
GGACCAAAAGATTATGAGTCTTCTACTCTAACCAACTGAGCTATGGGCGCTCATTCCCGCAAATGCGGGCTTGATTTGAGGTTGCAATTTTACGGAAATGCATTGGGATTCTAAAATAGAATTTAGCAATAATTGCATTACAGCTGGTATTTGATGTTCAAAAGGGACTTCCCATGATCATTTAAGATTCTTAATAGCAAATCTACATCGAATGGCAGAGCTTTAGTTAATGGCTGAGCCCCGAGCTAATATCCCTTGTGTTTCAAATTGAGGCAAAAAGTGAGACAAATCGAGGTAAAAATAAGTTCAAATACTACGCTCGGCTAAAGCAGCTTTATCTAAGTAATTTTCGTTTTGATCTAGGATATCTTATTGACAATAAAGACATTTAACAAAAAATCGAAGGTGCCGTATACCCTTTGGGTTGGCTTCATCAATCAACTATACAAGTTAAACAGAATTTTAAAAAAAGAGATGCAAACGATTATAGGTTCAGGCGGAGCCATCGGGGTTGAACTGGCAAAAGCCCTGGTAGAATATACAAGCGACATAAGGCTGGTCAGCAGAAATCCGGAAAAGGTAAATCCATCCGACCAACTGTTGCCGGCGGATATAAGCAAGCGCGATGAATTGGGAAAAGCGGTTAAGGGCTCAGACATCGTTTACGTCACCGTAGGGTTTCCATACAGTCATAAAATCTGGGCGCAGAAATGGCCCCAGTTTATCCAGGATCTGATTTCGATCTGTAAAGAGGAAGATTGCAAACTGGTATTTTTCGACAACATTTATATGTACGACCAAAACCATCTGAATGGTATGACCGAAGATACTCCGATCAACCCGCTAAGTAAAAAAGGAAAAATAAGAGAAACAGTCGCCCGGATGTTAATGGACGAAGCCGATTCCGGAAAGCTCAAAGTGTTAATTGCCCGCTCCGCCGATTTTTACGGCCCCTCAATTGAAAATAACAGCATACTGATAGAAACTGTATTTAAGCCATTGAGTAAAGGGAAAAAAGCAAACTGGCTGGGCAGCGACAATTATAAGCACTCTTTCACTTATACCGTTGATGCCGGCAAAGCGACGGCTATTTTGGGGAACTCCGAGACTGCATACGGACAAGTATGGCACTTACCCACGGCGACAAATCCTCTAACAGGAAAGCAGTGGATAGAAAAAGTTGCTGAAAAGCTAAATGTGAAGCCCAAATACCAGTCCGTGCCCAAATTTCTGGTTCGAATTCTTGGATTGTTTATGCCTGTTATGAAAGAAAGCGTCGAAATGCTCTACCAATACGACCGTGATTACGTTTTTGACAGCAACAAATTCGAAAAACAATTCGATTTCAAACCCACATCTTACGAACAAGCGATAGACCATATTATACAAACTGACCACCAGAGTATCGCTAAAAAGGTATAAATCAAATACGGGGGATGCGCTATAAGCAATAAACATTCAGAAATTGGAATAAAAATTCAAGCCGTATTGCTAAATTAAGCCCGGTTCAAAATGAAAGAGATGAAAGCAATATCAAAAAAGAATGCACTCACCCTGATGATCATTGGAATGTTTATAATTGCAACATCGCAAATTATAACTCGTTTCGTAGTATTGACTGACCTGACAAGAGGGGCCTTATTGGGAATCGGATTTGGTCTGTTGCTGCTATCTATTATATTCGGGAATTTCAAAACCGCCCGATAAAGGAAGGTCTAAAATACTGCTATCAGGCGACGAATAAAAGAGTGCCCACTAATCTCGGTTTTCAGTCTGCTGCTGCCACAACTAATCCAAATTGATAATCGCTCTACGGTTTATAGGCCTATTTAAACAATATCATCACTTTTACCTAAATCATCAAAGAAGATTATGGCATACGATGAAAACCTGGCTGTCCGCATCCGGAAATATCTAAGCGAAAGAAAAGAGTTTCAAGTGCAAGAGAAAAGGATGTTTGACGGATTAGCATTTATGGTTAACGACAAAATGTGCATTAACGTAGGAGACCAGCGGCTGATGCGTCGCTTCGACCCAGACCTAACCGAATCACTTTCAACGAGCGGGTTTTGTGTCGATGATTATGAAGGGAAAAGAATATAAAGGGTATTGTTATGTTGAAGCATCGGGTTTTCACAACCGGGAAGATTTTGAATTCTGGATAAATCTCTGCCTTGACTATAATGAAGATGCCACGTTGTCAAAAAAGAAATCAAAAAAATAAATCGATACTGAACTCACGTTGTTATCCTAAAAAGAGCGAATGAAGGAGCTGGAAAACCGATTAAGCGAAAAAAAAATTAAGCCTACGGCCATGCGACTTGTTGTTCTGGACTTCCTCCTGGGACAGTCCAGCGCAGTCAGCTTGACGGAACTGGAGCTGGGACTCGAACGCACCGACCGGGTGACCCTATACAGGACGCTCAAGACCTTTGAAGAACATGGTCTCGTACATCGTATTGAAAATGGCAGTGGCATCGCCAAATATGCCTTATGCCAGCATAACTGTGATCCAGGAAAACATGCGGACACCCATGTGCACTTTTTCTGCAATACCTGTGAGGAAACCTTCTGCCTCCCAAAAACTAAGATTCCCGACGTCAAC
>CAZFQV010000374.1:0-2615 GCA_964521175.1 uncultured Sphingobacterium sp. | reverse complement strand
TGGAAATTTTGGGTAGCAATAGAAAGATCCCTCAGCGCTGAAGAAGCGCTTTCGGGATGACACAATACAGGAGGCCGCTTTCGGGGATGACACAAGGTGAGAGGGGCTAACGAGATCTCCTGTGAGCGCTGGGCTGAAAGAACGGCGGGCCAGGCGTTTTGCCTGTGGGCTGAAGCTTCGTTCTTTCTTGATTTTTTGGTACCTTTTGTATCAAGACAAAAGATACTTGGCCCCCGCGGCTACGAGCGGACAAAATCATATAACAATTGCGCCTTTAATATCGAATAGCGAACCCATCTGCATCAAACAAACTAAGCAGCAGCTTGAGGGTGATTGAAAATAAGAAGGATTCCGAAAAAAGTAGTTTGGCCCCCGCGGCTAAGAGCGGGAAGAAAATAAATCTAATATAATTTTGTCAGCTTGGCGAACATCTTTTCAATAGATGGATTTAACCACAGCATCGTTTTAAATAACGCTTACCGACTGGTCTCAATATCATTTCCCTGGCAGCCCATCCGAAAACCTCTGTAACGCTTCGCTAACCACTGCTATCTGTTGCTGTGCCTCCTGCCAATCCCGTTGCTCGATCGCCTCACGTACCCCCGGTATAGTCTTCACGCCGTAGCCGGTATAAAATCCCGGTGCATAGATAGTATGCTTAAACCATCCCCGCCGGGGTAGCCCTTCATCGGTGAGCAGCGCCTGTTCTGCGCGATAGAGCTTTCTGTTGATCTCCTCCCTATCTGCGTCTGCCGGTAGTTTCTCCAGCCAGGTGGAAAGGTTGGTGACCGATAGTTCCATGGCACGCAGCGCATTCTGCAAGGGCGTAAAATCCAGGAAAGGCACCTCTGCCTTAGCTTCAGGAGCCTTGTAAAATTTTTCCGGGTCGGCGGCAAGGCGATAGCTGTTACTTGCAATCACCCGATTTTCAATACGGGTGGATTCACGCATCTGGTCGGTGAGCGCCATCAGTTCGGCAACATACGATGAAATCGTAGTATGTAGATTTTTAAAGTTAAAGGGTAATATTTCGGTGTCAGCCATCCTGAGCACTGCCCGTCCGATGGTTTGAGCCAGCGCTACGCCATAGTGGAAGCCCGGGTCGCCGAATTTGCTGAAATGGTCGTAAGAATCATAAATGGAATGATATTCCCCGCCATCATTTTCCCCGCCGAAACCGATGTTCAATGAAGGGATGCCCGCATGCTGTAGGAAAGCGGTATAGTCAGATCCTGATCCCAGGGCGGAAATAGTCATCACCTTACGATCCAGGCTATTCTTTTTGGCATTATAGGAAGTGGCGTTTGCCACCTGCCGGGCTTTCAGACGTTCAAAAACGCTAACCTGCGTCTGCGGATCGGTGACGTCTTTGGCGATGCCATCCACCAGTTCCTCCAGTCCGTGTGAGCCTCCCGCACTGAGGAAACCTCTCCCGTTTCCATCTGAGTTAATATAGATCACAGCCTTTTGTTGCAGCTCCTTGATGTGATCCTCTACCCATTCTGTAGAACCCAGTAAACCCGGTTCTTCTGCATCCCAGGCACAATACACCAGGGTGCGCTTGGGGCGATAGCCATTTCTCACCAGTTCGCCGATGGCTTTGGCCTCTTCGAGCTGTGCCGCCGTGCCGCTAATCGGGTCGTTGGCACCATTCACCCAGGCATCGTGATGATTGCCGCGGATCACCCACTCGTCGGGATATTCGGATCCACGGATCATTGCAATTACATCGTATGCAGGTACCAGTTTCCAGTCGGATTCGACTTTCAGTCTGACAGTTGTCTTACCCGGCCCGATATGGTAGGTGATAGGCAGCGCGCCCCTCCATCCCTCAGGAGCTACCGGCCCTTCCAGCGCTTCCAGTAGAGGTAGTGCATCATGATAACTGATCGGCAATACCGGAATATTTAATAAGCTGGGAGCCTTCAGGCGATCCAGACGCTGCGCGTTTGCTGTTGCTGCGACGCCCGGCGTCAGCGGATCACCGGGATATACTACCATATCCATCACCGATCCACGCTGTACCCCATGTTCATTTTTAAATGGTCCTTTCGGATAAACATCTCCCTGATAGTAACCGTCTTCTTTCGGGTCGGAATAAATGATGCATCCGATTGCGCCATGCTCCAGCGCAATCTTAGATTTAATGCCCCTCCAGGACCGGCCGTAGCGGGCAATGACGATCTTACCCTTCACATCGATTCCCAGGGACTCCAGCACTTCATAATCATCCGGCAGACCGAAATTCACAAATACCAATTCTCCGCTTACATCGCCGTCGGCACTCCAGACGTTAGAGGTGGGCAGCTGCCCATCCTGACCGGATGTGGCGTCTCCTTTCAGTCCGGGTTCTTTAAGCAAGGCCTTAAATTTCGTCGGACCGGTCATCTCGAGAATCCGGGTTTTGGGACTAGGGAAAAGCACCTCGTAGGTCTCGATATGCGCGTCCCAGCCGTAGCTTTTGAAGCGTGCGAGAATACTTTCGGCAACCATTTTGCTGCCTGCTGAGCCCACATGATGAGGCTGCGCCGAATATTCTTTGATCGTGTTCCCGATGCGTTCACTGCTAAGCATCGCATCGAATGCTTTTTCTCTTTGTAGTTCAGCAGACGCAG
>CAZFQV010000373.1:0-2618 GCA_964521175.1 uncultured Sphingobacterium sp. | reverse complement strand
GAATCAGCGCTCCCTTGGGCGTAAAAATAAATATCTCATCAGAGAAAAGATTCATTTTGAAATCGTCCAGGAAGTCCAGGGCGTTGGATTCCGGATTGCTTAACATTTCCCTTACCTTCTGAATCCATTGGTCGAGGCCGCTGTCGGCCGATTGCTCTTTGTACTTCCAGTGAGCAGCAAAGCCTTTTTCAGCAATTTCGTTCATTCTGCTGGATCTGATTTGTACTTCCACCCACTGACCGCGGGGACCCATTACAGTGGTATGCAATGATTCATAACCATTCGCCCGGGGAGAAGAGATCCAATCGCGAAGACGGTCAGGATTGGGATGGTAGAGATCGGTAACTATTGAATATGCCTTCCAGCAATCGGCTTTTTCGTTTTCCGATCTGCTGTCGAGAATCACCCGGATAGCGAAAAGATCATATACCTCTTCAAAGGGGATATTTTTCTTACGCATCTTAGTCCAGATGGAATGAATTGATTTTGGTCGACCGTACACGTCTGCGTGGAGGCCCTGTTCATTTAAGATCTCCCGAATAGGGGCAATAAAGTCCCTGATGTAATTTTCCCGTTCTGTTTTCTTCTCGTTAAGTTGATGAGCGATAAACTTATAGGTAACCGGTTCCATGTATTTCATGGATAAATCTTCCAGTTCAGACTTAATGATATAAAGTCCAAGACGATGGGCAAGCGGAGCATACAGGTAAACTGTTTCAGATGAAATTTTAAGCTGCTTGTCGCGCGGCATAAAATCCATCGTTCGCATGTTATGAAGCCTGTCAGCAAGCTTAATCAGAATAACACGAACCTCATCTGCCAGAGTAAGCAGCATCTTCCGGAAATTTTCGGCCTGTAAGGAACTGTTATAGTCAAATACGCCCGATATTTTTGTGAGGCCATCAATGATTTTAGTGACTTTCTTTCCAAACTCCCGCTCGATATCCTCCAGGGTGATATCCGTATCTTCCACGACATCATGGAGCAGGGCGCAGACAATGGAGGTGGTACCCAGCCCGATCTCTTCCGCGGCTATCTGGGCTACAGCAATCGGGTGATAGATATAGGGCTCGCCTGATTTTCGGCGCATATCCTGATGACTTTCCAAGGCCATGTTAAAAGCCAAACGTATCATCCGTTTGTCACCTTTTTGCATGGTCGGCTTGCATGCCCTCAGCAAGGCACGGTATCTTTTAAGGATTTCCTTCTTTTCCGCTTCCAGATCGATCACAATCTCTTTCATATACTGAGAACAATAGCTATTACTACAAAACGTTAGCCTTTGCAGGGTTACATTAATGAATCTTTAGTATTAATTATTTATTAAATTTAAGCTGTAAATTTGCAGAGTATAAATTTATGAAATTTTTCAGGCTATTCGTAATCCTTTGTGTGCTTTTGGTGTCAAAAATGGCGCCAGGACAGGTTAAGAACGATCCATTTCTAAAGGGAAAGAACGATACTCTGGTTGTGGCGCTGACTAATATCGGCGATGAGCTGATTCCCTGGGTAGGTTTGCCTGATGTGGTGGTCCGGTCCACCAGATTATTTCGTACCCCTGAAGAACGACAAAAGTATAACCGGTTGAGATATAATGTGTTAAAAGTGATGCCTTATGCAATGTTTGCACGTCAGCGTTATGCTTTGTTGCAGGTAGATCTTGCTCATGCAAGAAGCAGGAAGGAAAAACGGGAATTGGTTAAGGCTTTCGAGGGTGAAATCAAGGGGATGTTTAATCGGGAAATTAAAAATTTAACTATAACGCAAGGCGGAATTCTGATTAAACTGATAGACCGGGAAACGGGGAATAGCAGTTATGATCTTTTGAAAGAGATGAAGGGAGGATTTACGGCTTTCTTTTACCAATCGGTTGCCCGGATATTCGGAAACAACCTGAAAAATACCTATGACCCACAGGAAGACCGGGATATTGAGTCTATTATCCGTTCGTCAGGTTATTACATGTATAATTGATAAGCGACTGAAAGTGCAATATCGGCTGAATGTGCCGTCTCTGGATCGTATTCGGGAAAAGCATCCCGAATACCAAATTAAGTCATTAATTATTAGTTATTTATGAAGCTAGATACTTTAGTATTTGCCGTGCATCCGGACGATGCGGAGTTGGGTTGTTCCGGAACTATTTTACAACAGATTGCTGCCGGGAAAAAGGTCGGCATTATAGATCTTACCCGGGGCGAACTGGGAACACGGGGAACTGCCGAGACGCGGGATGAAGAAGCGGCAGCGTCTGCCAGGATATTGGGATTGCATATCCGTGAAAACCTGCGTATGCGCGATGGCTTTTTCAGAAATGACGAGGAGCATCAGCGTATGATTATTCGAATGATCCGAAAGTATACTCCTGATATCGTCCTCGGCAATGCGCTCTATGACCGGCATCCTGATCATGGCAGAGCCTCTGGTCTGCTAAACGACGCAGTATTTTTATCAGGGCTGGCGAAGATCGAAACCGAGCTTGATGGCCTTGCTCAGAAGGCTTTTCGGCCGCGTTTATTTTTGCAGTATATTCAGGACACCTATATCAAGCCCGATATTCTAGTAGACATTACTGATTTCTGGGAAAAGAAACTGGAGTCTATCCATGCTTTTAAAAC
>CAZFQV010000372.1:0-2620 GCA_964521175.1 uncultured Sphingobacterium sp. | reverse complement strand
TCTTCCGGAAGGCTGGCGTCATCGTCGGGGGATAAATAATCTTGGCGCCAAAAAACGAAAGTTCCATAGCCTCAATATACGACAGCTCAGACAATGAAAAAGCCTTTTTGACGATACGCGGATCGGCGGTCATCATGCCATTCACATCGGTCCAGATCTCTATTTCACTGGCGTCAAGGGCGGAGCCAAAAATGGATGCAGTGTAGTCGCTGCCGCCCCTCCCCAGGGTAGTGATTCGCCCTTCTTCATTACTGGCAATAAAGCCGGTAACGAACAGGATTTTATCCCGGTGCTGTTCATAAAAATCCTTAATCAGGCTCTCCGAAAGCAGCGAATTTACCCTCGCCTGCCCGAAAGTGCTGTCCGTTTTAATCAGCTCTGCAGCATTAACAAAAAGGGTATTATCTAAATCCTGACCAGCAATCTTGCTTACCATAAAAGCGGAACAGCGTTCCCCATAGCTTAATACCAGGTCGCGAGTCTTGGGAGTAAGTTCACGAAGCATAAAGATCCCCTGCAATAGATCTTCGATCTCATTAAACAGAATCCGCAACCTGGTAAATACAGGATTTTGCTTTGACACCGCCAACAATTCCTTAATCACTTCAAAATGACGATCTTCAAGCTGACGCAGTTCCTCGCTAAAGGTGCCCCCCTGCGAGGCCTTATCTGCCATGGATGAGAGTAAGTTCGTCACGCCGCTCATGGCCGACAGCACGACCACCGGATATCCGGAACTCTGATGTTCCTCTTCAACGATCTTTAGTAATTTCCTGATCGACTCAACCGACCCTACTGATGTGCCTCCGAATTTTAAAACCTTCATTTGTTTGTTTTAATCAATTTTACTAAAAAAAAGCGCCTTCCCCATTATCGGAGGAAGGCGCTTTTGATGTTATATTATGTTTTTGTTTACACCATACATCTACCTTCCCCGCATTAGCGTGGTTGTGGTATTTGTTGTTGTGGTATAAAGGTTAGTATTCATTATTTTTTTCGTGCCGTAAATTACGCTGTAAATTTTTGAAATAGCAAATGATTATGAAAATTAATTAGTTTTTCCTCTTTTTAGAAGCAATTATCTGATTTTCAAATTTAGTCCCTTTACTAATTACCTATCTTTACGTCAATGCAGGGCTTAGTCATAAAATCAACCGGGAGCTGGTATGATGTACTTACGGATGAGGGTACTGTCATCTACTGCCGCATAATAGGGAAATTTCGCACGCTCGACATCAAAACAACCAATCCCGTTGCCGTAGGCGACCGGGTAAAGATCGAGCAGGAGCCTGGACAGGAAACTGGCTTGATCGTCTCTCTGGCTCCTCGCAAAAATTACATTATACGGAAATCGGTGAACTTGTCTAAACAGGCTCAGATCATCGCAGCCAATCTCGATCAGGCATTCTTAGTGGTAACTCTTGCTTCGCCCCGCACCTCCCTGGGATTTATCGATCGATTTCTGGTCACCACAGAGGCCTATCATATTCCGGCAACCCTGGTATTCAACAAACTCGATCTGTTTAGTGAAGAAGGGCTGAAGATTCTGGATAACTATTCCGGGATCTACGAAAAAGCAGGGTATTCCTGCTATAGTATCTCTGCTAAAGATGAAACCAACCTGGGTCTGATCCAAGACCTTCTTCAGGACAAGGTCACCCTGGTGGCGGGGCATTCGGGTGTTGGAAAATCAACACTGATCAATGCTCTGATTCCCGGCTTAAAGTTAAAGACTACCAGCATATCTGACTGGAGCGATAAAGGCAAACATACTACTACGTTTGCCGAGATGTTTCAGTTGCCGTTTGGTGGCTATCTGATTGACACGCCGGGGATACGCGAACTGGGTGTATTTGATATTGAAAAACAGGAGCTTGGCAGTCTTTTTCCTGAAATAAGAAATCTAATGCCGCACTGCAAATTTCACAATTGCAGGCATATCAATGAACCCGGATGCGCGGTGATTCGTGCCATTGAAAACGATGAGATGGAGCTATCCCGGTATGAGAGTTATTTGAGTATTTACAACAACAATGAAACGCGTGCCTGAACTATGAGAGCAGTTATTCAAAGAGTCAGCTCTGCATCATGCTCGATAAACGGGCGGATAACCGGAGAAATAAACACAGGTTTGATGGTGCTTCTTGGTATTGAGGAAGAAGACGTAGAAGAGGATTTAAATTGGCTGGCACTGAAAATATCCAACATGAGGATTTTTTCGGATGAAAATGGACTGATGAATAAATCATTATCAGACATTGATGGTAACATATTACTTATCAGCCAGTTTACGCTATTCGCATCTACAAAAAAAGGAAACCGGCCAGGGTTTACCCGCTCCGCAAAACCCGAACATGCTCTGCCCTTGTATAAAAAAATGATTATACGATTATCTCAGCTCGTAAATAAAGAAATCCAGTCTGGAATATTTGGAGCCGATATGAAGATCAGTCTGGTTAACGACGGGCCTGTTACCATAATCATTGACACTAAGTCTAAAGAATAAGATGGTTTTATTGGTCAATTTTCCTTTTTATATAAAACAGAGAAACTATCATTATACAATTTTGTCCGCTCTTAGCCGCGGGGGCCAAGTACGTTTTTCGGGATCTTCTTTTTG
>CAZFQV010000371.1:0-2660 GCA_964521175.1 uncultured Sphingobacterium sp. | reverse complement strand
TTAAATATTATAATATCCGGGAGGGTTTATTCGGTATAAATAAATCTAAACGATAAGATATATTTATTCTAAGATTGTAATCGTTCGGGTTCAAATCCCATAACATTAGTGCCGGCGACTTTCTCGTTCAGTTCGTCCCCGGAGATACAATCGACTGGATTTTTTCTCCAGAGATTCGCAAGAAAAGAACCCGAGATGTCCATCCAGGTACCGAAAATAGCAGGATACAAGCCCATGGTGGCGGCTCTGCCCAATTCCTGAGCGATACCGGCCGCCATTCCCCCGTTTTGAAGACCAACTTCGATGGCGATAGTTCTGCTGTCGCGCTTATTCAATCTAAAAAGTCGGCTAGCCCAATACCCCAGTATGTATCCCATCGCATTATGAATAAGAGCAGCCAGAAATAGAAGGAACCCCATCGTTATGAGGTGATCTCTTCCGGCAGCTACGATAACCGCTATAATAAAAACATTGGCAGCCATAGCAATCACAGGCATTGAGGCATTTAACCATCCACTCCGACTTCCAAGGAAGTAATTGTAAGTAATTCCGGCAATCAAGGGCAAAAAGATCATTTTACTGATACTCAGAAACATGGTTGATACATCAATGGGTATAAACTGCCCCGCAAGTCGTTCCATCAATAACGGGGTTACAAAAGGGGCTACAAGCGTTGCTACCCTTAGACAGAAAATTTAAAATATTTGACGATACACCGCATGGAACACAGCCAATGAGTATAACGCCAGCGGCAATTTCAGGCGGGAAATTGAATAATATGGTTAAGCCCAACGCAATAAGGGGCATAATAGAAAATTGCAAAAATAATCCAATTAAAACCCCCTTGGGCATCTTTAATACGCCCACAAAGCTTTTAACACCCATGGTAGTTCCCATTCCAAACATAATGAGCTGGATCAGCGGAACAATTAGATTTTCCGTTTTAAATCCGCCCATACTGGTAATATATTCGGGATAGATCATACTCAGGGTGGCAGCAGCAATAACCCATATGGTAAAGGAGAAACCTCTCAAAAATTCACTTCCATTTATTCCGATCAGGAACAATATGAAAAACAAGAGAATAAATAAATCCCCCAGGTCTGGCTTCTGCAGATAGTACAAAAACAGGCTGATCAGTAATACAATTCCTGAAATGTTCAGGAAAATTTTCGACAAAGATTTAATAGTCATATTTCAGGCCGCTAGATTTAACTAAATGAAAATAGAAAAAAAATACAGAATGGCCTTGCTAGATTTCATTCGACTGCCTTTTTCAATCTGGGGTTCATTTCATAAATATCGGCTTATAATTCTATCTATGATCCTATTCTTCACCACTCAATACGACAGCATATAAAACAGTTTTTATTTTTTTGTACCTTTGTTAGTAGGATTAATATGTCCCTTTCGCAGAATCCATCGATTCGTTCCAGGAAGGTTATTATTCTGAGTTACGGCAGCAGCTCCTGAGATTTGTTTAATTAAATTAAGCCGCTGACCGCTTCATATACTTTTCCTTTGTTGGAAACTAAAAGATACTATGGATATTTTGACCAAAATCTATTTCGGGAATTCAGTACAAAGCTGGCTCATCGCCCTCGCAACAATAATTCTGGGAGTTATCATTATTCGCATTTTTAAACGCATAGTGCTGAACACGCTTAAACGGTGGTCATTGAAAAGCAAGACGACGCTCGATGATTTTTTTATTGGAACCGTCGAGAAATCGGTTATACCCATTTTATATCTGGCTATTTTCCGGGCGGGTTTGGGCATGTTGACTATAAGTCCGGGAATACTAAAGATTATTAATGTTGCCTCCTTGCTGTTCTTTACTTTCTTTGTCCTAAAGATTATTACATCAGTAATAAAAGAGTTTGTTTTCTCCTTCATTGAAACCAAAGAAGACAGTGAGGCGAAAGAAAAGCAGGCAAAGGGCTTATTACTAATTGTCAGTATTGTCGTTTGGATATTAGGAATAGTCTTCGTTATCGACAATCTGGGATACGATGTAACTACCTTAATAGCGGGTTTGGGAATTGGTGGAATAGCCATCGCCCTTGCTGCACAAACCATATTAGGCGATCTTTTTAGCTATTTCGTCATCTTCTTCGACCGCCCGTTTGAGATCGGCGACTTCATTGTTGTTGAAGATAAAAGTGGTACCATAGAATATATCGGCATCAAGACTACCCGGCTAAGAACCCTAAGCGGTGAACAGTTGGTCTGCTCCAATACATATCTGACAAATGAGCGGGTGCATAATTTCAAACGAATGAAGCAGCGTCGGATAGTTTTTAAGCTTCAGGTAACCTATCAAACCCCACCTGAAGTCATCAAAGAAATACCGAAACTCGTCAAATCAATCATAGAATCAGCGGAAGACGTATTATTTGATCGGGGGCACTTTTCTGAGTTTGGCCATTTTAGCCTGAATTTCGAGTTTGTTTACTATATACTGTCAGCGGATTATAACCTCTATATGGATAGACAACAGGAAATATATTATAATATACTTACCCAGTTCAAACAGAAAAAAATTAATTTTGCCTATCCAACGCAGACAATTTCATTTGATTCAATAGCAGAGGCGGAGGATGTCACCGACTAATATAGCGCTTTCACTCTTTGTACTACTGAAATTACTACGACCGTGC
>CAZFQV010000370.1:0-2737 GCA_964521175.1 uncultured Sphingobacterium sp. | reverse complement strand
GCCAGTGGTTTGTCAGAAGTGATGCGCACCGCACCCCCTGTTTTACTATTCTCGATTCGAATATCATAATCTGTCTGATCAGCTTTAAATCCTTTTGGATATTCCATAGTACTGCTACGATCGGCTAATTCGCGCAAATAGAACATCTTATTGTCTTTGAATGTCATAAGATTTTTAGCTGCAGCCGTACTTTCGATGTCAAACGGCAAAGTAATGCTGAAATCCGGTCCTGTTTTCTGGTGGTCGATCATGAAAAAATTATGATCGAATACTCTGGTATCAATTGTCTTGCGGCCAGTATTTTTAAGGGTATGTTCCAACACCAATTCTGGCTTATCCTTTGCAAGACGAACGGTTTTTTTGTAGATATAAGAATATCCCATGGGATCATCCAGTGCATGAGTAAATTCTACCCGATCTTTTTTTGTCTTAATCTTCCATTTCCCACCATTCAGAATGACGAACTTTGTACTAAATCGGTATGGAGCATCATTGGCCTTCTTTAAGACTCCTACACCGATCTTTAGAAAAGGATCTCCTGCTTTTGCTTCATCATAACCGATGGGATCAAATGCCTCTACCGGTCCCTGGATAGCATCGTGGACCGTTGGGTCGTGTTTGTTGTACCATTGACCAAAATATTCGTGTCCTTTATATTTCAGGCTGGATATAACCCCGGCCCAGTCGAATCGGGTAGCCCGATAGAAGCCGTTTTCCGAATCCGGTAGATAGAGATGGACATCAATCAGTTGGTTAGAGATCCGGGCCTCAGGATACTGTTGTGCCGATGCTGTTACTCCTAAAAATATCAGAATCGCAGTAATTAATTTGCTCATTCTCAATTGGCTTAAGGTTAGTGTTTCAGACGTAGATGATATTGATGTTTAAGGTAGAAAATTTTATGAATTTTAAGATCACTTATTCTCTTTTTTCTTTGTTTACAATCTTAAATTCCGTTCTGCGATTGATTTGCCGATTTTCTTCCGACAGATTATCGTTAAGAGGCTTTGTTTCTCCATAGCCTTTAAAAGTCAATCTTGATGACTGGATTTCATTGCTTATCAGATAATCATAAACAGATTTCGCCCGAGCCTCTGAGAGTAATATATTGGATTCCTCAGTCCCGATATCATCCGTATGTCCGCCAATTTCGATATCAATGGAAGGATTCTGCTGAAGGAAAAGTACAAGCCGAGACAGTTCCGTCGTAGATTCAGGCAGCAGGTCAAACTGATTTGTATCGAAAAAAATATTGTTCAATATCACCATTCCACCAGGTTGTATATGTTGGAGAGCAACTTCTATAAGGTAGGGGGTTTGAATGTGCTGGGAGCCGGGACTGAAATTCTGCGAATAGAACAGGTATCCTTCTTTGGAAACGTTCAGTGCATACGACTCTCCAGGTTTTAGGATCGCCAGAAATTCGCCGTCACTTCGATCGCTGACATCATCATAGGTAGGCAGCCCAGTATTAAGGTCTATTATTTCAATTTTGGCGCTGATAGGCTGATTATTGAGAATATCTGTCACTTTTCCTTTGACGTATGTCACGGGTAGTGGTCGTACATCGCCCGGCAATTCAAAAGAATAAAGATCCAGATCCTCGGAACCGGGTTTATGGCTCGAAGCAAAATAGGCGACCTTACCGTTAGCGCTGACGTTTAGTCCGCTTTCTTCGGCAAAAGTATTAATAGGATATCCCAGATTCTTCGGTTTTTCCCATCCTGAAGTATCCGACTTTTTTTTTCGACTCATAAACAGGTCTTTATTGCCAAAGCCAGGCCAGCCATCTGAGGAGAAATACAGGGTTTCATTATCCGGATGGATAAAAGGCGAATGTTCATCGTATGGTGTATTGATATCAGCACCCAAATTAACCGGCGAGCTCCAGACGCCTTCAGCGCCTAAGTCTGACTTCCAGACATCATTAGCACCTTGACCACCGGGTCGGTCACTTACGAAATATAAGGTCCGACCGTCTGCACTGATCGAAGGCTGCGATTCCCATCCTGAAGTATTTACCGGCCCACCTATATTAAAAGGGATACTCCACTCGCCATTTTCCCACCTGGAAATATAGATATCACACCTTCCAAGGCCATCAGGGCGATTGCATCCGGTGAAGAACAGATAATTGCCATCGGGGCTCACGCACTGAGCTCCTTCATTAAATTCCAAAGTATTGATTGGTCCGTCCAGCGGCTTTGCTTCCGTCCACTTTCCGTCAAGCTTTACGCTCTTAAAAAAATCTTCATTATTCTTTATTCTCCTGGTAAATATAATCGTCTGTTCATCTGCTGTAACGGCAGGTAAATATTCACTTTCTGGAGTATTGATCTCCCGACCAAGATTCTGAGACCTGAAAACCACGGGTTTCCTGATCGCTTTCAAACTGAACTCACAATCTGCGATATATTTTGCTGTCTTAATCCTGCTTTCCTCACGAAGTTCCGGGAAAGATGCATATTGTTTGAAGTGGATCAGCGCATTTGCATAGTCGCCGGTCTTTAGCTCACTTTCTGCCAAAGCAAAATAAGTGACTTGGTGGAAATCTGGATCGATTCTTAGTACTTTATAATAACTATTTTTCGCTTTTTTGTAATCTTTCAACCTACGATATATATCGCCCAACTGCTGGTAAGCTGCAACAAACTGGCTGTCAGCGCCAATTGCTATTTTTAGCTCTACGATAGCTTTGTCATAAAGACTGTTGTTCAGGTGTTGGTTGGCCAGGATA